>NZ_JAUBTR010000019.1:0-86203 GCF_036705045.1 Microcoleus sp. BR0-C5 | reverse complement strand
TGCCGAACTTCCTTCTTCCTTCTTCCTGACATCCGTTACATCCGTTACAAAATCCGTTGCCGAACTTCCTTCGCTTACAAAAATTGTCCTGTAACATCGGAATTTACCAAAGTATTCGCGCACAAAATACCCGATGCTGCGACGGCGGGGACGCCAATTCCTGGCATGGTGCTGTCTCCCACCCGATACAAGCCTTTGACTGGTGTTTGCGGGCCGGGAAATGTGCCTTTTCCGGCGGCAATTGCAGGCCCGTAAGTTCCTTGATAGCGGCGCAAAAATCGGGCGTGGGTTAGCGGTGTGCCGATCGACTCTAAGACTATCCGCGATCGCACATCCGGTATAATTCTTTCTAAAGCTTGAAACAGAGATAGCGATCGCTCTTGCTTTTTCTGCTGATACAAGTCGCCATATTCCCAACCTTCGTAAGGTTCCAATGTATAAGCGTGAATGGCGTGATGTCCGGGCGGCGCGAGAGTTGCATCCCAGACTGTAGGAATCGAAATCATGCAAGTATTTCCCGGTACTGTAATGTCAATCTTGCTGTCGTGAACGACGACGTGGTGGCCGGTCAAACCTTCGAGTCCTTCGGCTTTAATTCCTAAATGCAGGTGCATGAAACTGTCTAATGCTGGCATCGACAAAGCGTTTTTTCGGTAGCTTTCCGGCAAATCTTCAGCTCGCAGTAACTTTGTATAAGTATCCCAGATTGTGGCATTTGAAATGACAATTGGGGCGCGAATAATTTCGCCATTTTTCAAGCGAATGCCGGTGGTTTTGCCGGATTCAACTAATATTTGCTCGACGGGAGCTCCCAGGCGCAATTTTCCTCCCCAGCGCTGCAAACCTCGAACTAAAGCATCGACGATCGCACCGCTGCCACCTACAGGATATTCGATCGCACAGCGCGATCGTTCGCCAATCATAAAAGCTATTTCCGGGGCGACAGTTCCGTGCGCTTTCAAACCCGACAGCAAAAAGCACTCCAAATCGATCAAACGCCGCACCCAAGGGTCACGCACATCGCGATCCATCAAGGAACCTGCTGAACCCGCGATCGCACCTACTAGCGGCAACAACTTCAGCAAAGCAGGCGAGTACCGAGACAGCAAAACAGGTATTAACTGCCAGTCGGATCTCAGCGCTAAAGCCGGAATTCCACGCAAAGCTTCATACAAAACTAATAAGTTTTGTTGAAATTGCTGTAATTCTACAGCACCTTGCGGTGCGAACTTAGCTACAGCATCTAAGTAACTTCTCGCATCAGCATAAATCGGCAAACTTCCTTCTGGAAAATGGTAATGCCCCAGCGGATCGTAGGAAATTGCTGCGATCGATTCCTCCAAAACATCAAAAACTTGTCGCAAAGGATTGAACGACCGGGGGTCAGTCAAACCGCAATAAAAAGAAGGCCCCGAATCAAAGTGAAATCCCCGGCGCGAAAAGCTGTGAGCTGCCCCGCCCGCTATGATGTGGCTCTCGCAGACGAGAACCCGCTTCCCGTAGCGAGCTAGCATCGAGCCGGCGACTAAGCCCCCAATACCGCTGCCAATTACGATCGCCTCAAAGTCTTGCATTTATCAAATGTGGTATAATTGTATTATTTCTTGCTGAGTGTTGACAGGGTATTTTTATGGGAGGAAAACTATGAAAGCTTTATCTATTTTAGATGAAGTTGTTCGCGAATTAGAACAAGACGTGAATCTCTCGCGCATTAAAAAAATAATATTTTTTGCTTGTAAAGAGTTCTGGGAAAACGACCCCGCCCAACTCGCCAGCGCCGATGTAAGGATTTTAATCGAAGAACTGTGCGCCAAATACAGCAGATTAGAAGATATTGAAGCTGTTTTAAATAGTATAGTCTCTAAGGTTAATAAAAAAACCGAGTATGCTTTAGTAGCCGACCTCATAATCTGTCAACTTAGCAGGCTGTATGAATTTGAAGATTTCACCAAATTAGAAATAAACATATCTAGTTTTGGCGGTCAGGAAGCTCCCGCATTTGACGATCACTTTAGTTCGGAAGTACCCAGCAGCGAAGAAAGGGCAAGAAACCCCGGAACTTTATTTGATGTCAGACAAAAAATTTTGCAGGGAACAAATCCGCTGAGGGCGAAAATCCTAATTTTTTCTACTCTTTATCACCAGTTTACTTTTAGCGATCGCGACTGGCTACTTCTGAAAACTCAAGAACTTGACAATCTACTGCGACAACTGTTTAATGTTTGTGGCAGCCTAGCCGAACTGGAATCTCAGTTGTACAGAACTGCTAGCAATCTCGACAACAGAGATGAAAACGACCAAGCGGCGAGCGTAATCATCAAAGCGATGAATCCTTGTTACGCAAAAATGCAACAGGAAGAACCCCATGAAGCCGAATCTTCGGCTAGCGAAGATTACGATCAGACACATTTAAACAACAGTGTTTATGAAGAAAGCGATCGGGTGGACAGGCGCACCGATTATTTTGATCCAGGCGAGATTACTCACATCCTTCAAGCTGCTCCACCTCATTATCATTATGACCCCCAAAAGAGTTACTTAGTGCCGGACACGGCAGAAAATGTACCGTTTAAAGAGCCCGAAACCAGCAATAATTATGCTACCGAGTTCAGACAGGAAATCGTAGAAACATTCCCAGTTGCAGAAATGCCGACTATTATCGAAATTGTAGAACCGGCTGCTCCTGTTATTATAAATATTAGCGATTCCATCAAACGCAAGTTGGGATTGGAAGAAGAAATGACAGAATTAGTCAGTCAAAGTGCTAACTCCGCAACGGCGCAAATAGAAAATATATTCACCCAGTTGGAAGCTGCTTTGAATGGAAAATTTTCTACGGCAAGTGTAGAGGAGCGTTTGTACTGGAAATATAAAAATCTCAGAGAGTATGTAGGCAAAGTTCAGAAGTTTACCGATAAATTGCTGGAAATTTTGATTGAATTGGAGTCAAAAGAAAGCGGAAAATATCCTTCTGAAATCACAGAAAACCTGACCGACAATATTTCAGACATACCGCCGGAAAACTCTAGCCATAAAGAAAATCAGTATCAGCTTCTGGAAATGGCAAAGCAAGGCAAACCAAAGGCGATCGCCCAATTGATTAATCAATTGCTACAGCCTAAAGGAATTGCTGCTACAGTAGGATTTAAAGACGGTTGGCTCCATGTGATTCTGGAGTCGGCTGAAGTACCAAACCAACAGGCTACAGCTACCTACATTCACAAAAAACTGTGTACTTTAAAATCAAAATATCTTACTCATGTGAAAATTCACGGGCGACAGTTAGGCAGCAAAACCGTTTTTTGGACTCAAGAATTTGTCAATCAAACTCATTAAATGCTCGACTCAAGTCTGAGGCTACACACACTAAGTCGGCCTGCGTCAACTGAAATTCAAGAAATTTTATCAAATTTCTCAGACTCAAGTCTGGCGCTACAAAAACTAAGTCCGCCTGCGCGAACAGAAATTTAAGCAGTCTAGAAATAGCAGATTGTACCTAATTAACAACAAAAACAAATATGAATGCCAGCGAAATTTTAAGACGATATACATCAGGAGAACTAGATTTTCAAGGTATGAATCTCAGAGGAGTATACCTGAGCGGTGCCGATTTAATTGGCGTCAATTTAAGTAATGCTGACCTCTGGGGTGCAAACTTAGCGATGTCGTACCTGAGCCGAATTAACCTTCAGCGCGCCAATTTAACTAATGCAAAGTTGTGCGGTGCTAACTTAAATCAAGCAAACTTGAGCGGAGCAAATTTGTCCGATGCAGACTTCCACGGAGCGACTTTGCAAGGTGCAGACTTTCGCAAAGCCAACATCTCTTTGGCAGTTTTTATTGATGCAAATTTGAGCGATGCAGATATGCGAGGTGTGAATTTGCAAGGTGCAGATTTGCGCGGGGCGTGCTTGCGGGGTGCAAATTTGCGGAAGGAGGTGCGGATTTTTGAGGGTGCAAATTTGCGGGGTGCAAATTTGCAAGGTGCCGATTTGCGGGGCGTCAATTTGCAAGGTGCCGATTTGACTAAAGCTAATCTCAGTCACGCGAATTTGACAGAAGCATCTCTGGGAGCAGCAAATCTGACTCAGGCGAATTTGAGCGAAGCTATTTTAGATGGCATATTTTTGACTGAAGCAACTTTGGTAGAAACAAATTTTTCCTGGGCTGTAATGACAAATGCTAAATTGGAAAGAGCTGTGTTAATTGATGCTGAATTTGCTGGCGCTAACTTGCGGGGTGCATTTCTTCCTGATGTTAAGTTGAGCAATGCTAATTTAGTTATGGCTGACTTGAGTCGAGCTAATTTGGTGAGGGCTGATTTGAGTCGAGCTAATTTGAATCAGGCAAATTTGAGTGAAGCTGATCTGACTGATGCTTACCTGGCTAGAACAGATTTGCGGGAGGCAATTTTGCACCGCACAACTTTGATTAGGGCAGATTTGAGCACTGCTAATTTAGCAGGTGCTCAGTGGCGCGGTACAATTATGCCGAATGGAGAAATGCACGGATAATTACTTGTACTAGCAATTTAACGCTCTCGGCACAATAGTTAATTTAATAGTTAAGGAAATTTCATATAATTAAAAAATAGGACAATGCTGTGTTAAATCCAGGAAAAATTTTACAAGAACGTTATCAATTGCAACAGCGTTTAGGACGCACAGCGGCGGGTCATCAAACTTGGCTAGCAGTAGATTTAGAGTTTCAAGAACAGGTGACACTGAAAATGTTAGCTTTTAGCCCGGAAATGCAGTGGGAAGAACTCAAGCTTTTTGAACGAGAAGCACAAGTTTTGCAGTCGCTAAATCATCCCCGCATTCCTTGCTATCGAGATTATTTTTCCCTGGAGCGGGAAGCCGGAGCAGGATTGCCTTGGTTTGGGTTAGTGCAAGATTATATTCCGGGTTTTTCGCTTCAGGAATTTTTAGAAAATGGTCAGCATTTTTCAGAAATACAAGTACGAAAAATTGCCACTGAAGTGCTGGAAATTTTAATTTATTTGCATGAATTGAGTCCCCCGGTTTTGCACCGAGATATTAAGCCTAGTAATTTAATTTTGGGGGAAGATCAGCAGGTTTATCTAGTAGATTTTGGTGCGGTACAAGCTCAAGCAGGGGTGACAGGGGTAACGTTTACAGTTGTAGGAACCAGTGGCTATGCACCCTTAGAACAGTTTTGGGGGCGGGCGGTGGCGGCTTCGGATTTGTATGCTTTGGGAGCTACTTTAATTCATTTGTTAACGGGCGCGACTCCTGCGGATTTACCACAGAAAGATTCTCGGATTCAGTTTAGCGATCTCGTGAGTGTGAATCCCAGTTTGGTAAGCTGGATTGAGAAGATGACGGAAATCGCCTTAGAAAAGCGTTTCAGCAAGGCTAGAGAGGCTTTAGCAGCTTTGAAATCGGGAAAAATACAAGGGGCTAATCTTCAAATTGCGACTGTTCGGAAAATTGCTAAACCGCCTCACAGTCGCATTCAAGTTAGCAAATCAGCGACCGAGTTAAAGATTAAAATTCCGTCTCGTTTAGTCAGAAAGCCTTTTTCAGGTGCTTTTATAGGAATATTAACTATACTGCTATCTTGGCCGATAGTCTTAGCATATTTGCAAG
Source organism: Microcoleus sp. BR0-C5 (assembly GCF_036705045.1). NCBI lineage: Bacteria > Bacillati > Cyanobacteriota > Cyanophyceae > Oscillatoriales > Microcoleaceae > Microcoleus > Microcoleus sp. BR0-C5. The sequence goes on along the minus strand of NZ_JAUBTR010000019.1, from coordinate 80,591 downwards.
TAAATGTGACTATGGGATTAGGATTTTTTCCGCTTATAGCAAGTATCTTAGTTAAGATTTTGGGCAATGGTACTAAAATTACCTTTAACCGGAACTACTTTAAACTGGAACATCAGATATTTGGTTGGAGTTATTTAGGACAAAGGGGGGAAGTTTCTGAGATTTTGGGTGCTTTTCTATACAATACTTATCAGGGAAATGAAATCAGGATTCGTTCAGGTAACGAGAGGGGAACTTACTTTTATACTTTAGCAACAAATTTGAAAGAGGTTGAGGCGGCTTGGTTAGCGCAAGAAATTCAAGATTGGTTAAATTTAAGATAAATTTTTGTAGGGCGAAGCCTTGGTGATTAATTTTTTTTGTATAATAGACATCTCCCAACTAAAAATGGGTGACGCACTCACTTATAGGGGGTCTAAAATACAGCAGATTCCAGGTTCATTAAGTACAGTAGCAACAGCTTGTAAACCAGACTGCTTGATGAAAAGAATGATGCTACTTTAAAAGAGTTATGCCCAGGCTTTCAAAAAAAGATCCGAATCAAAGTCAGTATATCTTATTACCCGATCGCCCAAAAACCATTGAATTTTAATTCAAATTTATCCCTTCACAGGCAAAACGATCGCAAACTCAGTGCCAACTCCAGGCTCGCCATTCACCTCGATGCTTCCGCCATGTTTCTCTACCGCAATCTCGTGGACAATTGCTAACCCCAATCCAGTTCCCTTTCCGACACCTTTCGTCGTGAACAAATGGTCGAATATCTGCTGTTTAATTTCCTCTTTGATTCCAGTGCCGTTATCAGCAATTTTAATTTTAATGTACCCTTCGCCGACTATATCCGTGCCAATCGTGATGCGGTTTGGATTGGCGGTAATTTCGCTAAAAGTGCGTCCTATATTTGACTCTTCTAAGGCATCGATCGCATTGGCAAGAATGTTCATGAAAACTTGATTTAATTGACCGGGAAAACATTCGATTTTAGGGAGATTGCCGTATTTAGTTATCACTTCGATCTGCGGGCGGTTTTCGTTTGCTTTGAGACGGTGTTTCAAAATTAAAATCGCGCTATCAATGCCTTCGTGAATATTAAAAGGAACTTTGTAGTCTTTGTCGCCTCGGGAGAAGGTACGCAAACTGTTGCTGATGCTGCAAATGCGATCGCACCCGAGTTGCATTGAATCAATCATCTTCGGTAAATCTTCCAAAAGATAATCGATATCTATCTCTTGGGCGTGGTCGGCTATTTCCGATTGCGATGCACCGGAGCGATACAATTCTAAGTGTTCGATAACATCTTCCAAACTCCTCTTACCTTCACTTAAATTGCCAGAAATAAACCCAATCGGATTGTTAATTTCGTGGGCGACTCCGGCGACTAAATTACCCAAGGCAGACATTTTCTCACTTTGCACGATTTGCAGTTGTGCTTGTTGTAAATTTTTTAAAGTTCGTTCTAGCTGTTGATTTTGCTCTTGCAAAAGTTCGGCTGCTCGCTTGCGATCGGTGGCATCAACAGCCAAACCAATAATCCCGATCGTCTCGCCCTGGGAATTTTTTAACTGCACTTTCGTGATTTCTAAATCGTGTAGTTTGCCGTCAACAAGTCTGAGAATTTCGCTGGAGTAATGCGGCAAATCTTGAGCAAGGCAGGCGGCATCGGAAACCAGACAGCCCGCTGCATTCTCCCCCAGTATATCTTTATAATGATCGACAGCTAGGAAATCGCTCAGAGGCACGCCCACATCTTGAGAAAATGTCTTGTTCAAAAACTGTACTTTACCACTGAGATTCACCATCCAAATCCAAATCGGAGCGACATCAAGAATCGCTTGGAGCATTTTTTTCTGATCTGCAAGCTGAGATTCGGTTCGGCTAATTTTTACTAGCGATCGCTCTAATTGTAGGTTGTAATCCTGATATTTTTTATAGAGTAGAGCATTTTGCAAACAGATGGCTGCCTGGGAACACAGGAGATTGAGAAGTTGCAGGCGATCGCGGGTAAAAACTTTTGCGGTTAAGCGATTTTCCAGATACAAAATGCCGACTAAGTTGCCTCGATCGAGAATCGGCCAACACAACAGGCTCTGCGGTTGGGATTTGAGGATGTAGGAGTCGGAATCCCAATCACGTTGTTGAGCGAGATCCCGAACAATCACAGGTTTCAATAAATTTTTAACGCAGTCAACAATTTTGAGGGGCAAGATATCGCTGTTTTCATCGACTGTTGCGGATGATAAGTCGATCGCCCGCTCGACTCCCGAATTGTTGATCGCGCTGGTAGCCGCGATTTCCCATTGATTGCCGTTTGGCAAAATCAGCGCTCCTTTGTCAGCTCCTGTATTTTTCATCGCCAGTTGCATCAGTTTGGCAATCAGTCGATCGAGTTCTCTTTCACTAGAGAGCGATTGACAAGCTTTTAGCAGTGTTGAAAAATTCCCGAAATCTGAGACGCTCGCCGAAACAGACGGAGGAATGGATGGATGAATGGAGGGATGAAGCGATTGATTTTGCCCAGCAGGTGTTGGAAAATTTGCTAATGGATTTGCAGGGAGTTTTGCGGGTTCTAAAATCGGTTTTAATAATTGAGGATAACGTTTTTCTAAGTCATCAATTTTGGTTCGATCTCCCCAGCGGACATAGCAATTATAGGCATCTATCATGTAGATTCGGGCAATTCTTTCTCTTCCCAACGACAGGTAAAACTTAGCAGCGAGTTCGCAGCCAAGAGCTTCTTCATTGAAATATTCGTTAGCTTTAGCTCCGGTAATAGCTCGATCATATAGTTCCATCGCTTCTGCTGTCTGTCCCAAAACGCCGAGCAATTCTGCCTCAACCAGATCGAACTTGTGTTGGTAATTGATCGGCGTATGGTGCGCGAATTCTTTGAGTTTTTTCTGACTAGCCCCAACGCGCTTCAGGATTTGTTGGCGCTCCGCCGGTGCGGCCTCTGCATAGAGTGCCAAATCGGCCAGCGCATCATAAAAGTCGTGCATCATCGTTACTAGCATCAAAACAGAATTTTCAAGATAAGGTTTGCCTCCATTTCCCCTGGCCATTGGCTACGGATTACGGCTCGAATATATCCCGAATCCGTGGCTTCTTTTTGCTAAAATTTATACACCTCCATCTGGCAGATAACAGTCTAGATTAATTGAAAGATTGGAATGTTTAATGTATTTGTAAATAACCGGTCTGCGTTCAAGTTGGTCGAGAATGTCTGTTCGGTTGAGGACTATTTCTACTGATGCAATTAACGGTCGCTAATGCAACTTTTTTGGATTTTAGCCGCACCGCGTCCCGGAAATCCTCAACCACAACGACGTAGGTTTGAGAATTTTAGCGGCGGGTGGTTGGTCTTTATCGCGCACGAACCGATCGATAGCCGATCGAGAATCTGTGTACAATTGCGCGATCGGGCGATATCCCGGTATTACCGCAGTCAAATCTACTGCATTTATTATTGCGTCCATATCGGCTGACCTCAACTCCGACATTAGCTTGACAAAACTTAGTGTATCTATCTTAGGGCATAAACCGCATAATTTTTGATCGCCCTATCGAAAATTCCAATTATCTGTTAATGAACAACATTTTATACTTTGGCGATCGCGATTAAAGCTTTTTACTTACGTATAAGTTTCTGCTGTTAATCTCAAATGCGATTCAATGAAGGCGTAATACGGTAGAAACGCTGCCTTATTATGTCTTGAAAAATACAATTGCTAATTAAGTGAATTTAATATAGCGCGATCGGCCAAATTTCCGCAAAGCCGATCAAAAAATTAATACCTTAAAAAGTCCAAATACAATCTATAGAAATTATAAAGAATCCGTCGTGAAAAAAGTGGCATTCCAGTCCCCCGAATTTATCCGTGGGGTCAATGCTTAAATCTCAAATCTCAAATCTCAAATCTCAAATCGATTGACCGAAAGCATCCAGGATACAAGCCCCCGGATTCATTCCGAAAGCAGACTCAGGACCCAGAAATAAAAAACTGTATCCGATAAAGGGGCCCCCGAATTTATCCGTGGGGTCAATGCTTAAATCTCAAATCTCAAATCTCAAATCTCAAATCGATTGACTTTACCTACATTCCGACAGAGGTTAAAACCCCTGTCGGAATCTAGCTTACCGAAAAGAAAACAGCGTTATTTGAGATTAGTCGTCTGTCGCTCTTTCGGCCACTCGTTGAGTTCAGTCAATATCTCGATTCACTTTCTAGCAAATATTGTCTGAGGCATCTTGAGCATTCTATCTTGCATCTCGTGCTGCATCATTGATATTTTCTTGACCGCCGCTGGTACCATATCTCAGAGACTCAGTACCCTCTGATACTCTTTCTTTTGCTCCCTCAGTGGCTTCTTTAACAATATCTTTTGCTCCCTTCAAGCCTTCGCGAGTGTTTTCTTTAAGATTAGCAAACCCTTGTTTGGTTTTGTCGCCAAAGTCATCAGCTTTGCGCTGGGCGGTGCGAGCATCGTCCTTCACCTTTTCCCCAATTTGGCCTAGTTTGTCAGGCGCGTCATCCGCTACCCGTCGCACATTTTCGCCTACATTATTGCTAGATTTGGTATCGATGCGGTGCTGCGCTTGCTCTTTGAGAAGCTCAGCTTTTGCTTCTGTTGTTGTCATCTTTTTGTTTCTGGGATCGACATCGGGGTAGTCGTTCATGCCGCCTTTGTATTCGGAAGTTACAGCCCCGGTCGGCACTTCTTCTCTAATTTGGTCGGCAGTTTTTCCTTTTCCTGTCATCACATCAGTTTTTCCTGCCATAATATCAGGGCGGCTGCAGGCCGTACTCACTAATACTAAAATGCCAGCCAGAAACACTGTTAAGATTTGTACAGCTCGAATTTTTTTCACAAATGCAGTTAGTCTGTTCATAAAAATGCTCCTTTCTATTGTGAGATGCTCAAATGCCTTGTGGCTTTGTAGATGTCTAGCCTTACCAATTTAGGCACTTAAACACTTTTTTAAGTATACGAATAGAAACCGTAGCTTTTCATCTATCCCAAGTCAGATTCCTTAAGTTATAGTAGAAGGAATAAGGAAGAAGACAGAAGGAAGAAGAGAGAAGGAAGAAGACAGAAGGAAGAAGGCTTGGCGAGCGGATATAAATCACCAATCAGGAAGAAGAAATGGATAATCCTCAATCTTCTACCAATTATTAAAAGTCGCACCACCCCGCGCCGAACAAGGCAATGCCGTTTCCATACATAGCTGTTTGGCTCTCCATACGCGCACTATGTTGAAATGTGGTGCGTGTTCGGCTCAAAAAAAAACCTTCTAGTCAGGAACTAGAAGGAAGGTGGTGTATGATCTCAAGTACAACAAGGTCTTTAATCGCAATTGTGGGGGCACATCCCGATCGCACACATCTGTCTAATGGCTGAAAGTATCTGTACAGTTGCTAAGCATTTTGAATCGCTGTTTTTAGACTTTTGCAGAATTCGCCGATCGCCTCTAAACCCTGTTCTGGAGTTCCTTCGGCCAAGCGTTTGACAAAAGCACTGCCAACAATCGCAGCATCTGCACCCCATTCTTTCACTTGGCGAGCGTGTTCGGGTTTTGATATACCAAACCCGACGCCGATGGGTTTGTCGGTGACGGCGCGAAGTTCTTGCAGCAACTCTTTTGCTCTGGTTTCTAAGCCTTCGCGTACTCCCGTAACCCCCGTCACACTGACTAAGTAAATAAATCCTTGAGACTGACGAGCGATCGCTTCTATACGACTTTTGGGACTTGTGGGAGCAACTAATAATGTTAGTTCAATCCCTAATTTGTTGGCAGGTTGGATGAGACTGTCTGCTTCTTCTAAGGGCAAGTCTGGTACAACCAATCCCTGAACTCCAGCACTTTTGATTTGCTGCAAGAAGGTTTCTATACCTCGGTACAAAATCGGGTTGTAGTATGTGAAGAGAATGATGGGCGATCGCAAATTCGGACTAACTTTCGCTACCATTTCCAGCACCGCATCTAACCGCGTTCCCCGCTGTAGAGCCCTTGTAGCAGCGGCTTGAATCACCGGCCCGTCAGCTAGCGGGTCAGAATAGGGAACGCCAAGCTCGATCGCGTCTGCACCGTTATCATCCAAAATTTGCAGTGCTTTAGCCGTTGTCTCCAAGTCTGGGTCGCCAGCAGTAATAAAAGGAATCAATGCACATTGGTGGTTCTTGCGTAACGTTTCAAAACAATTAGAAATAGTCATTAGTTATTAGTCATCAGTCATTGGTCATTGGTCATTAGTCAGAGGTCATTAGTCATCAGTCAGTGGTCATTAGTCAGCAATCATTACTTGGCGGTCTATATTCATCTTCCTTAGCTTTTAGTCGGCAGTCTTTATTTCACCGTTTATTGCTAATGACTAATAACTAATGACTAATGACTAATGACTCATGACTCATGACTAATAACTAATTATCTTTTTCCTGTTCAATTTCGGCTTGAAGTTTGGCTAATTCTTCAGGAGTGAGTGCATCTAGCTGCTTCTGCAAGACAGCATCTTTGTACTCTTTCAGTTGCTCGCTGTAGGTCATATTTTGAGTCAGTGCTCGAAATAAATAAGTCACCAGCCAGCCAATCAAGCCGGCGACCAAAAACAACTGACTCCAAATCCCTGCATTCATGCTGTCGAGTCCGGCCAATTGCAGTAGCAAGTAGACAAACCCACCTGCTACAAAAAAGCCGAGACTGATTCCAATTACGTCAATACGTCGCATTTAGGCTTCTATCTGCCGCCGTTTGGGCCGAAAATTCAAAAAGGGAGCTAGGAGAAACATACCTGGGAAGAAGAAGAACATCAAGAAGTACATGAAGCCCCGCTCAAAAGATGTGGCTACGTACCAGCGGCTGTTCAGGTAAGCGTAGGTGGCCGCGGGTACTACCAGGAGGTAGGCTCCTGCCAAGACGGCGTAAAGCAGTAAGGTAATATACATAGATTTGCTTTAGGGGAATAATAACACGGGTAAGTCGGTTGACACGCTCCGCTAGCTGGTTAACTATTGTACCGCTTGGGGAGATCCAGCGCGACTTTTGGGAATTTTTTGATTAGGGGTTGCGTAAATTGGGGTTTTGCCTGTAGAATAAAAGGCTGTTGCTGTTAGTGGCTCAAAACCACAGCAGCTTGACCAAAGGGGGGCGTGGCGGAATGGTAGACGCTACGGACTTAAAATCCGTTGACCCGAAACGGTCGTGTGGGTTCAAGTCCCTCCGCCCCCATCCATTTCAATCCTTTGTGATTCAACGGTTTCAGACTTATTGTCACCAAGATTTCTGTTTTCCGCTCAATTTTCGCGCTAATGGTTTTTTACTATGTCCAAAAGCGCCTCTATATCTGCCCAGTTCGCCCCGGACTTTTTGCGTCAGGCTTTCAACTCCTTGAGCAAATCGGCTGCTTTGGGAAATTGGGCGGCTGTCGGAGCTGAGTTTAAATAGCCTAATAACAAATTATGTGTCGTCGCTAACACATTAATCTCCTCATAATAGACAATATCTAGCTTCTAGTTTGAGATGAGGCGGGGAGTGTGATCGCAAACTCTGCTCCCCCTCCCAAAGATGAAATTACCTCTATTTTCCCCCGATGTTTTTCCACAATCTGGTAGCAAATTGCGAGTCCGATACCAGTGCCTTTTCCTGGTTCTTTAGTTGTAAAAAATGGGTCAAATAGCTTGTTTTGGATTGCGAGGGAAATGCCAGGGCCGTTATCGCAAATTCGCACCAGAATTTGGCTACTATCCAACTTTTTGGTCTGAATTAAAATCTGAGGAGTTTTCCCTTTTTTAGAGTCATGGGATGATTGTTCTAGTGCATCTATCGCATTTGCTATAATATTCATAAATACTTGATTTAGCTGCGCTGGGTAACACTCTATTTCGGGCAACTCTCCATAGTTTTTGACAACTTCAATTCCCTGCTTGAGCCGACTGTTCAAAATCAACAGTGTATTGTCAATGCCTTCATGAATATCAACTAATTTCATTTGAGCTTCATCTAAGCGAGAGAAATTTCGCAAAGACAAAACTATTTGCCGGATGCGTTCTGAACCTATTTTCATAGATTCAAGCAGTTTTAGTAAATCTTCTGTGATAAAGTCTAGTTCTATTTCTGCGATTTCTTCTGCGATCGCCTTTGTGGGTTGCGGGTATTCCTGCTGATAGAGACGAAGTAAATTCAGCAAGTTTATAACATACTCGTTGGCGTATTCTAGGTTGCCGTGAATAAAGTTAATAGGGTTGTTTATTTCATGGGCTACGCCTGCCACCATCTGCCCTAAACTGGACATTTTTTCGGTTTGGATTAACTGGGTTTGGGTGTGTTTTAGTTGGTGAAGCGCTACTGTAAGCTCTTCTGTTCTTTCTTCTACTCGCTCTTCCAAAGTTTGGCGAGCCAGCTCTAATTCATGGGTGTATTCTGCTACCCATTGAACTAATTGATTGATGGATTTTGCTAAGGTTCCTACTTCATCTTCTGTGGTGACAGGTGCTTGCAAATCAAAATTTGCTTGTTGAGTAATAGTTTTAGCCACGCTGGTTACAGCTTGGATAGGGATGGCGATCGCGCGACTGGTACAGATGGCTAGAAAAGTAGCGAGCACAACTGACACTAACATACTCACTACGATGATTTGCACTCGCAGCTTCTCAGCTATATTAAAATTAATGTAGGCTTGTCTTTGCTGTGCCTTAGCTACTTGTGTCATCAAGCTCAAACTCTCTGAGAGCCGCTCAAACTTAACATCGAGCTTAACTGCTCTATCCCCTCTGATTAAATCCAATACCTGCTGCTGTGCCTCTTTAACTTCTTCTGGTTTTAGTGAGGAGGGAGCTATTTCTTGCCAAAAAGATGTGAGCAATTGAGAATACGAATCTGTCGCAGTTGTGTAACCGTCTAACAATTCCTTTAATTCAGCAGAACTTACTGCTAATTCTGTGGAATGTTCTTCCGTAAATAAAGCTAGTTCTGCAATATTTTTTTTTACTACATCAACATCTTTCAAGAACTTAGCAGTTTCATATTCAAACCAGATTGAATCTCCTAAGACAGAGATTAACCGTTTGGGATGTGACTGGACTGCCTGCACGGAATATTCTAAATCCCTGAGCAAATCTTGTTGCTCGTCGGCGAAAGTTAGAGCTTGGAAAGCTTGCTTTTGGTAATAGTCTCCACAGATCATTCCCCCTGTGGTTCCTAGTACGGCTATTCCAATTGCTAGGGAGTAGCCATAATTAATTTTTTTGGCAATGCTCAAGCGAGAAATGAAACGGTTAATTGCAGTGAAGGGAGTTTTTTTGAGAGGATTTTTAATGTCGCGAGATCCTTCAGTGACAGGGACATTATTTTTTCCTCTATTTACGATAAGGTTTTTGAACCTCACAGCCCTATTCTCTCCCTGTTCAAACTTTTGCATACTGGCAACATGAGCTAAATTTTAACAACTTTATCAATTAGTAAATGCACGTAAATAAACTTTCTTATTCGTAGTACCAAATCTTCCCTATATAGCAATCCTCGCATCAGTTTCAATAACTGGTTAACTGGTTCCCAAGCTCTGCCTGGGAACCGATGTAAGCGAGGAAGAGCCTCGGCCCAGACTATGGAGGCTCTTCCTCCGGATATGCGTTACCAGGAAGAGCCTGGTAACGAGTATAATCATTTAGGATTGCTATAGTTTATGGATTAAGGGCTAACGCCCTACTACAAAGTAGGCATTAGATAAAACTTAACCTTAAAAAACATTCCCCTGACCAATAGCTTTATAAACTTCACGAATCATGTTATAATCACTGTCGTTTGCTGGCACCAGTTTAGCTCCTTGATACTTATCATTATCTTTTCCAACTAAAATTGCTTCAATTAGCTGATCTTGATTTTCGACCAGGCGATCGCGAATTTCTTCAGCAAGAGTATTAGGCAGATTACTACTAGCAACAAACAAATCATTAGGTAAGGGTTGCCCTGTGGCAATAATCCGAAAATCCTTGGTTGATAAACCGTCTATTTTGAGTAAATCTTTGTATCTATTCACACCAATTGCTAAGGCATCAACTTGGTCTTTTTTTAAAGCCTGCAAACCCTTTTTCCCTAACATTGAGATTTTGAAGTCTGACTGAGGATTTAAGCCAGCATCCAGGAGAATTTTAATCGCCCCTAGATGACCACCAGTTGCACCTATTGCCCACATAGCTATTGTTTTACCTTTCAATTGTGCTGCTGACTTAATCTCACTATTGGCACGAACAAGAATAAGTGAGTTATAGTCGGGGCGGGTGATGGCAATGATGGGAACAGCATTTGTCCGAGCCCGCATAATCACATATTCAGATGGCCCTGTTAGAGCTAGTTTTAGCTGACCAGACTGGAGAGCTACTGCTGCTTCTATATAGTTATCGACAGGGAACAATTCAATTCTTTTTTCCAAAACTTCTCCCAGAACAGTCCGAAATGTTTGATAATTTTGCTGCAAATCTTCTGCACCCTGAACATCAGTTACAGCAAATTCAATCGTTTCTGGTTCACTTACGGCCAAATTGGAAGAAGTGCGATTAGATTGATTTACTGTTGTAGAACAGCTTGCTACAAACAATAGCGATAACCCAACAAAATGCCGCCGCTTCATAATTTTTAGGAGTTTTAGTGGCAGTTGAAAATTGCATAAGTATTATAAGCTATTTGGAATAAGCTTTCATTAAAATAGATTATCCGTTGGTTAAGCTTCAGTCAACTGTTGTGGCAAAATTATTAAGAAAATTTTGATCGCTCGGTTTTATGGTTGCGAGTATCAGGCAGCGGATCTTGTAAACTTAACTCATTAAACGCTGCCAGCCTTAACTCACAGGAATCGCAAAAGCCGCCAGCAACTTTACCGCCGCCGTAACAAAACCAAGTGTTTTCGCAAGGCACTCCCCCATTATTGCCTAATTTAATGATTTCTGTCTTTTTTAGCTCAATCAGAGGTATTAAGATAGAGAGTGCATCGCGTTCTATCCCCTATTTTGCCCCTAGCCGAAATACTTCTTGCATGGGTTGAATATAATGGGGGCGACAGTCCCGATAGCCGGAATAATCTAAAGTGTTGACGCTAATGTAAACGCCATCGGCGTTGAGAGTTTCGGCCCCAGCGATGCCAAAACTTAGAAAAATTGTATTGCGATCGATAACGTAGGTGATGGGCAGACTTTCGGACATTCGATCGAGGGTGCGATCGCGCTTAAGCGTCTGGCTATCCTGCAACCGCTTTGAAGGGAGCGATCGCCTCAACGGAGCTCTGATGGGGTACAATCCCGTATCACCAGCACGCCTCAAGAGGACTTTGATAGTCTAATTTTTGCACGTCCAAACAAAAACGAAGTCGCGCCGCGTAATATTACGCAGCAACTGGCAAAGTAATCACAAATTCCGTGCCCTGTCCTATTTGAGAATTTACCTCAATTTTGCCTTGATGCTTGGCAAGGATTTGACAGGAAATAGCCAATCCTAATCCAGTACCTTTGCCGATCGACTTTGTAGTAAAAAATGGGTCAAATATCTGTTGGGCACTGGCGGACGCAATTCCCGGCCCGTTATCCCGAATCTTGACGGTGAAAGTATTGTCGGCTGTAATTTCCGTGCTAATCCAAATCGTTGGCGAATAGCCTTTGTCTTCCTTTTTCACCTCCTCCACCGCATCTATTGCATTGCCGATTACGTTCATAAATACTTGATTCAGTTGCGCGGGATAGCACTCAACCGCAGGCAACTTGCCGTATTGTTTAATAACTTGAATACCTTGTTTGAGCCGATGATTGAGAATTACAAGGGTGCTATCAATTCCTTCGTGAATGTCGGCTGATTTCATTTTTCCGTCGTCGCATCGCGAAAAATTCCGCATGGATACGACAATTTCCCGAATGCGATCGGCCCCCATTTTCATCGAAGAGAGGGTTTTTGGTAAATCTTCTCTGAGAAATTCGAGTTCAATGTCTTCGATGCGCTCTAGAATGGCATCTGGTGGGTTTGGATAGTATTCTTGATAGAGAGTTACCAAACCTGCCAAATCTTCGATGTATTGTTTGGCATAGTCAATGTTGCCACCGATGAAGTTGACGGGATTGTTGATTTCGTGGGCTATCCCTGCAACCATTTGACCGAGAGATGACATTTTTTCGGTCTGAATTAATTGGGATTGAGTTTGTTTGAGTTCTTGTGTATACTCGCTAACTCGCTGAATCAATTGATTGAAAGAGGCCGCTAAAACTCCGATTTCGTCGTCGGTTGTGACTGGTACTTGCAGGTTAAAATTCGATTCGCGAGTGACTTGCTGAGCAAAATTAGTAACGGTTTCGAGGGGTTGGGCGATCGCGCGGCTGGTTTTGTCCGCCAGTGCGACAGCGATGAGTGCTGAAATTAGCATACTCCCAATAATAATTCGGTTTCGCAAACTTCCAGCTTCTTCTAATGCTTGGGTTCCTTGCTGTTTGTGAATTTCTACTGTAGAAATTACGTCAGTTAAATTTTGAGCAAGGTTCTCTAGTGCGATCGCCTCTTGGCCGCTGCTAGTCCTCAACATTTGTAGCTGTGCGGACTCGATGCTGTTGGGTGGCAAGTTCCAAACATCCGCTTCTTTTAATTGCAATTTAATTAGCTGAGCGTAGTAATCAATGACGAGGGCAGATTTCTTCAATATAGCGTGCAATGCTGCCTCTTCTGTTGCTAGTCTATTGGGATTTTCTCGTGCGAAAGATTCAATTTCTGAAATCAGGATTTTCGCCTGATGGATTTGCGCGAAAAACCGATCGTGTTCGTATTTCAGCGCCACAGTGTTTCCCAAAACGACTGGCAATCTCGCCGCGTGCGATCGGGCTTCAAATACGGTATTTTGCAAATTTTGCAGCAGTTGCTGCTGCTGCCCAGCAACATTCACCTGAACTAAAGCTTGTTTGCGAAAGTAATCTCCCAATCTCATTCCCGCACCAGTTCCCAAAATCGCTATGCCGATAGCTAAAGCATAACCGTAGCTAATTTTTTGGCTGATTCGCAAATGGTTGCATCCTCCCTTTAGCCCTGTTAGATTAATATTTGAAGTCGGTAACAAAGGTTTGTGAGCATAGTGCTCTTGCTCTACTTTGCTATTTTTGGACTGACTGTGGGTAAATAATAACATTGAAAGTTCCTCCCAAACAAATCAGGAGTAATTGAGCGAAGAAAAGCAGAATGCACTTATGCTGAAGGCGGAAAGCAGTTTTGAGTGTTTAATTTTGAATTGGGAAATCTTTAACTCAAAACTCAACGCTTCCCCTAGTATCTCTGTTTTTATACTAGAGTGTTTGTGATCTCTATCAACAATCTATGTGATTATACGCAAATTTACAAAAGTTATGATAAGAGCGATTAGTATTTGTAGTCAGTTGGAACACAAGGCCCAACTACCGGCTCTCCCCGTTTTTCTTGTTCTGCCAGTTCTAGGTTTAATTCCAGCACTTTTGCTAAAATATCGTCGCTGTCAGTAAATCCATAAGCTGCATTACATTCGCGATCGAGCGCTTCATGAAGTTTATAAAGTTGACTTGTTGGCTCTTCAAAAAATTTATTTTAAAGTTGAGTAATTCCCCACTGTTTAGCTGACATTTGTTGAGTGCGGTATTGATGCAATTCGACGGCCGTTGCCCGAGTTTGCTCTACTGATTGACGAGTCGGTGTCTGGGGAAATGGGAAAGTTTCAAAGCAGGTATTGTGGGTGTATGCGATATCTGCTTTGAGAGTTGATTTTTGAGCGTGCATCCAAATTCGGTGAATTTTCGATGTTAGGATGCCGAGAATATAAAAATCATCAGAGGCAACAACTACTGATTTGTCTCCCGGCAGCCAACTAACAGGAGCGGGAATGAAGACAGCGCATTTTGAGACTCTGGGTACGGTGAAGTAGTAAGATAAAGGGGCGATCGCCTTTCTCATTTCTGAACGCGATCGCAAAAATTTCCACCAATAAATTCGGGAGCGTGCATCTCGATTTTTATCCCGTTCAGGCTTGACATTAGCTTTCACATACTCAAAAGGCAGCACATACTCACTCGCTTCTTCAATGTTCATATCATTGAAGTCAATAATCCAGCGTTCCGGCATACCGTTAGGATTTTGTGCTAGATTTGCACCCATTGAAAAAAGTTTAAGAACCTCTTGATTTTTCGCATCTGCTTTAATCCAATCATTAACCTGTGGTTTAGTAACTATAAATCCCATTCCCACCGGAATTACACCTTGAAAGCATTTATTTAAATTCGCTGAAAACCTAGCAGCTTGAGAAACATCAATCGTAGCTTGCAACGAAGAATTGATACTTGAAACCACGAGATTATCTAAATAGTAAACTTTCGGCTTTTCCTTGCTCCAGTTAATCAAACTAACATGAACCTTAGCTTCCCCCGACCAAGGCTGAGTAGAAACGGCCGCATAAATATGACCGCCATTTTGCGCGACATAATCTAAAGCAGCAGCACGACTTTTACCTTGACTAATTGAATTAGTAGCAACTAAACCAGCCCTGCCATTTAGTTCTAAATTATTGTGAGCTATGCGAAACCAATAAGCACAAAAATCAACCGAATCTTTCACATCAGGAAAGCGTTTAAACACTCGGTCAATATATTCATCTCCCAGGGCAATCCTCATGTGCTTTCCCCCTAAAAACGGAGGATTGCCGATAATCGCGTCAGCCTTCACCCAATCAGTAAATAAAGCATCAGCCCAGACAATATTTTTATCCAAAGTATCTAAAGGCAGAGAAGGTTCTTTCAATCCCAAATTATCGATCGCCACCTTGCGGCCAATCATCAGTGTCACCCGCGCCAACTCTACCGCAAACGAGTTAATATCCATGCCGTAAAATTGCTGCGGCGTGACTAAATTCATATAGCCTCTTGTACCGTCGCACTCGTTTAGCTTATCTAAAAGTAACTTTTCAACTTGCTTAAGTTCCTGATAAGCTACATACAGAAAATTACCGGAACCGCAAGCCGGATCTAGGACGCGATAGCGACCTAATTCTTGGTGCAGATTTTGCAGTTTGGCTACAGTATTTGCAGCGTTAATTCGCTCTTCCCAGTAATAGCTAATTGTAGGCAGAACAATGCGGCGAATGTCTCCCTCAGTAGTAAAGTGAATCCCGTATGCGCGGCGCTGTTTTTTATCTGTTTTCAAAGCCGATTCAAAGATATTGCCAAAAATAGAAGGGCGTACCTGACTCCAATTTTGTTCGGCACAAGCTTCTAATATTTTCAACTCTCCCTGTTGCAGTTCAATGGGATGTATTTCAGAAAACAATCCGCCGTTGAAATACTCGACTCCTTCATAACGTCCTGCGGGCGTGACTCCCGGCTGATTCATTGCTATAAATAAGCCGCCCAAGACATCGTAAGAACTCGCTCCTTCTAGGCAATCTTTGACGCAGCGAGTAAAGAGTGCCGGCGGCAAAAGTCCCCTATCTTCGGCAAACATTGCTAAGACGCACTGCAACACAAATCGCTGTGCCTGAAACTGATTAAATTTAGCAAATTTGCGCTCTTTGCCGCGATCAATTAGCATTTCCAGCAGCATCCCCATTCTGCTAGCAGCTTTTTCGGTAATCTCGACTTGGTTGTTTTTGAATATGGGGCGGCGGCTGGTAGATTCCATGAAGGCAAAAGCGGGCGATCGCGCGGGCAATTGCTTTAGGGATATAATGTCTACAGGCTGATCCGGCTGAAGGTCGAAATCGTAAATGTGAAACTCGTCAAAATTGCACATCATCACGTAGCGCGGGCGATCGTCTTTTTTGAGGCGAATATAATAGCGTTCTGTTTGGGTGCGGTGTTCTCTTTTAGTCAAATCTTCACCGCGCTTTTTCATTTCAATCAAGACGTGCTTTTTCCACACCAAATCCGCAAATCCGAGTTGACCTTTTTTGCTGCTTTTTTCTATGCGTTCCTCATAGGTTGCGCCTGCTTCTAAGGCCCCCTCGTGGCCGAAAGCCCGAAAGAAGCGGTCTAAAAATACCTGTGCTTGTCCTTTTTCATCGCCTGTAATGTGTTGTTGGCAGTAGGTAACGAATTTTTGGAGGCTTTCAGGGGTTGCTGGCATGGGAGGATAATTTAAAACGCATATTAATTAGTATAATCTGGTTAGAAGTTACGCAGCGATCGCTTAAAATTTCGATACTCCCTAGCCTTTTTTAAAGAGAGTAGAATTGATTCATACTTCCTTGGCCTGCCAGGCCCGCCAGGCCCGCCAGGCCCGCCAGGGACTGAAGTCCCTGTCTAATAGCAAAAGTCGGTTGAAACCGACTGAAATACAGGACTTACGCACAGCAAGCAAATACTAACTTTACAGTCCTCTTAAGAGGACTTTCGCTTTGAGGCAGGGAATTCATTCCCTGCCGGACTATCGGACTGTCGGAATATCAAACTGCATCAGTGACCGATCATCCAAGGTCGTCCCCCTCGGTGTTCGCGATTCCGCTGCGGTAATGGTTCCTCAGAACGCTTAACTACCTGCGGTTCCCGATTTTCTTGACCTTTCAACCGCAGCTTTCCAGTTAGAATCATCGGCGGCGAAAAGATGCGTTTAGCAACAGTTGCGCAACTCGGGCAAAGCACCGGTGTATCTGCTTCTGCAAGAGGGCGCCACTTATCAAAAATGCCGCAAGTTTCACACTTAAAATCGTAAAGAGGCATATCAATTTTTGAGGGTAAATTTGGATGTAATGACTAGGGCGGGCCGCGCATTTGTGTTAATTTAAGTTCAACTTAAGGTCAAAGTTAGTATCAGTCTCCTGTCTGAGTCACATTCCTCTAGATCCCCCCTAGCCCCCATTAAAAAGGGGGGGACAAGAGCGCTCAAAGTCCCCCTTTTTAAGGGGGATTTAGGGGGATCTAGACTCGGATAAAAGCGAGAGATACAGAGGACTTTAGTCTTAAGTTCACACCCCCTTGACTGGCCCGGCCCGCCCTACTAATTAAGATGGCAGAATATCCATCTGGAAAATTTCTGTCGGTAAAGCAATCGTGCAGCAAGCATTGGGAATATCCACAATGCCGCTGATGCGACCCTCAACCGGAGCACAACTTAAGAGCAAATACGCTTGTTCTCCGGTAAAACCAAACTTTTTCAAATATTCGATCGCATTCAAACAAGCTCGGCGATAAGCAACGTGGGCATCCATATAATACTGCTGACCCGTAAATTCATCAACAGAAATCCCTTCAAAAACGAGGTACTCAGAATAGCGGGGTTCCACCGGCCCGGGTTTGAAAATCGGGTTGACCATCGCGTATTTATCCATCCCACCTTTGATAATATCAACGTGGAGGTCAATGTACCCCGACATTTCAATTGCCCCGCAGAATGAAATTTCCCCGTCTCCTTGAGAAAAGTGAATATCTCCCATCGAAAGTTTCGCGCCTTCGACATAAACCGGGAAGTAAATTCTCGAACCCCGCGACAGGTTTTTAATATCGCAATTGCCGCCGTGTTCGCGGGGAGGAACAGTGCGCGCCGCTTCTGCCGCAACTCGATCGAATTCTGCCCCTTGCAGCGACCCCAAAACAGCATTTTTGGGGTTCGGCAGTGCTGCTAAAGGCGGCACTCGATCGGGATCTGTTGCTACTAATTCCGCTTCCCGTTTGTTCCATTTATTCAACAATTCCTGAGAAGGAGCGCAGCCGATTAAACCCGGATGAGTAATCCCAGCAAACCTGACTTTTGGTATGTGTCGGGAAGCGGTATAAATTCCCTGAAAATCCCAAATTGCTTTAGCAGCAGTCGGAAAATGTTCGGTCAAGAAACCGCCACCGTTTTCTTTAGCAAAAATTCCCGTAAAACCCCATTCATCCCCTTGCAAAGCCCCGATATCGAGGATATCGACTACTAAAATATCCCCTGGCTGCGCGCCGTTAACGTAAATTGGCCCGCTCAAAACGTGAACTACTGTTAAGTCTACATCGCGAATGTCGTCGGGACTGTCGTCATTTTTAATTTGTCCGTCTGTCCAGTCTTTGCACTCGATGCGAAATACATCGCCGGGATTGACGGAAACTACTGCTGGAATATCTGGATGCCAGCGATTGTGACCGACTAATTCCTGTTCAGACATCGGTTTGGTCAAGTCAACTTTGAAGAGAACTTGAGGCATATTCTGCACTCCTCTAGTTACTGATTTTTACATTGTACGCGCATCTTCGCCGATCTGATGGTTGATAAATGTAAATTATTATACTAATAAGTGCAGAAACCAAAAATATTTCCGATAACGATTATCATTATTTAACTAATTGCAGGGAAGCGCCGCAGTCGTGGTATGTTTTTGATAGTGAATGTTTTTAAATTAAAAAATTAGTGACTGAAAATTTGACCAAACAACATATAGATCAAGTTGAAAATGGATGGCACGGCTACCTCAATTTAGTCTACGCTAACCGCAGCGGCTCAACTCAAATCATTCACAATCAAATGCAAGCGCCCCTAAAGGTGCAGCGTCCGTTTTATCCTGAAGGGAAAGACGTTTGTCACAGCGTCATCTTGCACACGGCTGGGGGAGTTGTCGGGGGCGATCGACTTTCCAGCCATTTTCACCTCCAACCCAACGCCAAAGTCTTGATTACCACGGCTGCCGCTGGTAAAATCTATCGCAGCAGCGGACTAGAATCACAACAAAATATTGACATCAAACTAGAACCCGGTGCTAATGTAGAATGGCTACCACAGGAAACTATAGTTTTTGACGGCGCAATATATCGGCAAAATTTGCGGGTAGAATTAGCACCAACAGCGAGGATTTTACTGTGGGAAATTACCCGATTTGGACGCAGTGCTAGGGGCGAAAAGTTTTTGTTTGGAGAATGGCGATCGCACACCGAAGTCTGGCAACAAAATAGCCCTTTATGGATTGACAGACAATTGCTAAAAGGTGGAGAAAAAATGCTCGAAAGTCCTCACGGTCTCGCAGGAAAACCCGTAGTCGCCACCCTCGCTTGGGTAGGCGAACCCGTAACCACAGAAATCGTGGAAAAAGTGCGAGATTTGCCTTGTGAGGCAACAATTTATCCTGGTAATTCCACCGTCGGCGTGACTCGTATTCCTAACGGTTTGCTGTGCCGATATCGCGGTACATCGACAACCGCAGCTAGAGACTGGTTTGTCAACATTTGGCACTTGCTGCGCTTATCTTTTTCAGAACGCCCTTGCTGTTTGCCCAGAGTTTGGATAAAATAGGATGATCTTTGAGTTTCAATGTATAGTTGCCCTCCTAACTAGATTATTCATCTCTCTGTTCTCTGACTCAGCGCCCTCAGCGCCCTTTGCGGTTAAATCATTCAGAAACCACCGTAAACGATATCATAATCAAATAATGCGATCGCACTTACCCGAATAAAAATGCAACTCACCCCCCAAGAAAAAGACAAACTGCTGATTTTCACCGCTGCCTTGGTAGCAGAGCGCCGGAAACAAAGAGGTTTAAAATTAAACTATCCAGAAGCACTAGCTTACATTTCCGCCGCCATTTTAGAAGGAGCAAGAGATGGCCTCACCGTCGCCGATTTAATGAGTTACGGAACAACTCTCCTGACGCGGGAAGATGTGATGGAAGGGATAGCAGAAATGGTGCATGAAGTCCAGGTTGAGGCGACTTTCCCCGATGGAACTAAGTTGGTAACAGTCCACGATCCGATACGTTAAAAAATCAACCACAGATACTCAGAGGAGGAAAAGATGATTCCCGGAGAAATGATTGTTTCAGCAGGCGAAATAGAATTAAATGCCGCTCGCCCAACGGTGCGGTTGCTGGTAGGAAATAAAGGCGATCGACCCATTCAAATCGGTTCCCACTATCACTTTTATGAGGCAAACGAAGCCTTAGAATTTAATCGAGAACAAGCAAAAGGAATGCGGTTGGATATCCCCGCAGGTACAGCAGTCAGGTTTGAACCCGGAGATGAAAGGGAAGTTCAATTAGTGCCGTTTGTTGGTAGTCGTCAAGTCTACGGTTTTAATGGAAAAGTGAACGGTATATTAGATGAATGAGATTTTTAGATGGAAGAGACTTTTTTGCCGAACTTAAAAACAATAATTAGTAGGAGTATAATTCGATATGCCCGATCAAATTAGATTGTGGAAAATATCAAAGGCTCACTTGAAGGAAATTACCCAATCTAAGTTAGACTTAGAATCTCGTTTAGAAACCTGGCTAGATAATGATATTTCAATCCTAGCAGATGATCTCTTGGTAATTGGTCGGCAAGTGATTACTGATTATGGTGGACAACTTGACCTTTTATGTATAGATAGGAACGGAGATTTAGTCATTGTTGAGTTAAAGAAGGACAAAACAGCAAGAGAAGTAACAGCACAAGCCTTGGATTACGCCTCATGGGTTAAGGATTTGTCAAACGAGAGAGTTAGAGAAATTGCCAATGCTTATTTACTGACTAAAAATGGCAGTAACTTAGAAAAGGCTTTCTGTGAGAAATTTAGCTCAGAATTCCCTGATATTTTGAATGCTCAGCACAAAATTATAATTGTAGCTGCACAGATAGATAGTAGTTCTGAAAGGATTATTAAATACTTATTAGAAACTTATGGTGTGAGAATCAATGTCGCAACATTCCAGTATTTCTGTGACTCTAGTGGTAGAGAGTTACTAGCAATAAAATTCTTGATTGAGGCTGAAATTAAACCTGTAAATATAATATCAAAAAGAAAGCCCAACTTGACCCTGGAAGAATTAATTGAAATAGCAGAGAGCAAGGAAGTTGGAAAAGTGTATAGACTACTTTACAACGAAATCATACCACAAATATTTTGGATAAATACAACAACAAGAGGTCTGGCATTGAGAGGAACAAGTCAAAATAGCCAAGTTATTTTCAATCTTTTGTTAACTGAAAGCACGCCTAGGGAGGGTCTAAAGTTTAAGGTATACATAGATAGATTGTCAAACTATTTAAACATTGATGTAGAAGAGTTGGCTAATTTGTTACCTAACTATCAAGAAATAGCACAAGATGATTTCTTTGGTTCAATTGGTGAAGGATTCTTTAAAACAGAAGAACAGGTGAACCAGTTTGTGGGAAAATTAAATCAAGTAAGGAGCTAATTAATATGAGTTACAGAATGGATCGCCGCGCCTACGCGGAAACCTTCGGGCCGACTGTGGGCGATCGCGTCCGGTTAGCCGATACAGAATTATTCATAGAAGTTGAAAAAGACTTCACAACCTACGGGGATGAAGTTAAGTTTGGCGGTGGCAAAGTTATTCGCGACGGCATGGGACAGTCGCCTATTTCTAATGCAGACGGCGCTGTTGACACGGTGATTACTAATGCTTTAATATTAGACTGGTGGGGAATTGTTAAAGCAGATGTGGGCATTAAAGACGGCAAAATTTACAAAATTGGTAAAGCCGGAAATCCTTATATTCAAGATAGGGTAGATATTATTATCGGGCCCGGTACAGAAGTGATTGCCGGTGAAGGAATGATTCTCACCGCTGGGGGAATTGATACTCACATTCACTTTATTTGTCCGCAGCAAATAGAAGTGGCGATCGCCTCCGGCATCACGACAATGATCGGCGGCGGCACTGGCCCGGCAACGGGTACAAACGCCACAACTTGCACTCCAGGGCCTTGGCATATGTACCGAATGCTGCAAGCTGCTGACGCTTTCCCCGTAAATCTAGGATTTTTAGGTAAAGGAAATAGCAGTCAACCCCAAGGATTAATTGAACAAATCTTTGCCGGTGCAATGGGTTTGAAACTCCATGAAGATTGGGGAACTACACCAGCAACGATCGACACTTGTTTGAGTGTAGCTGACGAGTACGATGTGCAAGTTGCAATTCACACCGATACTCTCAATGAAGCGGGATTTGTGGAAGCTACAATTGCCGCATTTAAAAATCGCGCTATTCACACTTACCACACCGAAGGTGCTGGCGGCGGACACGCGCCGGATATTATTAAAGTGTGCGGTCAAGCTAATGTTTTGCCCTCGTCAACTAACCCGACTCGCCCTTACACTGTCAATACTTTAGAAGAACATTTAGATATGTTGATGGTTTGCCACCATTTGGATCGGGGCATTCCTGAAGATGTGGCTTTTGCTGAATCGAGAATTAGAAGGGAAACTATTGCTGCTGAGGATATTCTCCACGATTTAGGCGCGTTTAGTATGATTTCTTCTGATTCTCAGGCGATGGGAAGAGTTGGAGAGGTGATTATTCGGACTTGGCAAACGGCACATAAAATGAAGGTTCAAAGGGGGAATTTGAACGGACCAGATGCCCGTTCCACAGGGGGTTTGGGCGGGCAAGATGCCCGTTCCACAGGGGGAGAAAATGACAATTTTCGGGTGAAGCGGTACATTGCGAAATATACAATTAATCCGGCAATTACTCACGGAATTAGTCAGTATGTCGGTTCGGTGGAAGAGGGAAAATTGGCGGATTTGTGTTTGTGGCGACCGGCTTTTTTTGGGGTGAAACCGGAACTGGTAATTAAAGGAGGGGCGATCGCCTATGGGCAGATGGGAGATGCTAACGCCAGCATTCCTACGCCGCAACCAGTGCACATGAGGCCGATGTTTGGCAGTTTTGGCGGGGCGATTGGGGCGACTTGTCTGACGTTTGTTTCCCAAGCTGCGCGCGATCGAGGTATTGCAGCACAGCTCGGTTTGCAAAAGCCCACTGTAGCAGTTTCCGGGACACGACAAATTAGTAAAAGAGACATGAAACTAAACGATTATTTGCCACAAATGGAAGTCGATCCAGAAACTTATGAAGTCAGGGCGGATGGGGAATTGTTAACTTGCGAACCGGCAACAGTTTTGCCAATGGCGCAGCGATACTTTTTGTTTTAACTGATATCTTGCACTATTTTCAGCAACAGGCAAGATGCCTGTTCCACAAGAAAATTTATATTTTGTGGAACAGGCATCTTGCCTGTTCATAAAAGGCTAATTGACAATGGTGCAATATCTCTGTTTTAACAGATTATACAATCATGTAGGGGCGGGTTTTACAAACAATATTTTCCCAAAATAGACAATCTCAAAAACCCGCCCCCACCCAACGGCAAATCTTCATCTTACTTCATTATGGATTTCATTTCCTGT
Source organism: Microcoleus sp. BR0-C5 (assembly GCF_036705045.1). Classification (NCBI taxonomy): domain Bacteria; kingdom Bacillati; phylum Cyanobacteriota; class Cyanophyceae; order Oscillatoriales; family Microcoleaceae; genus Microcoleus; species Microcoleus sp. BR0-C5. The sequence continues at coordinate 57,469 of NZ_JAUBTR010000019.1, read as the reverse complement.
GAGAAAAATTGAGCGATCGGACTATCAAACCCTGAGACACAAACCAAAAATAAAGTGCAATATTAATCCCGCTCAACAGCTTCGGTATTCCCTCCAGCAAGCTCGAAACTATCTCGTTTTTTAAAGGCAGCGCTTCTACAAAAAAGGCAACAAATAACAAACCAACGCCACTCAGCAGTAAAGGATAGGGAGTCGAGCGAAGTTGTCTCCTAAAAGCTAATCCGTATGCAATTGCCACCCAGGCGTAAAATATGACAATTGTCACTTTCGGGAAACCCAAACCTCCCAGATGAACTTGGGTGCGAAAAACTTCATAAAAGTAATACGGGAAGCGGGAAACGAGCGTGACTTTAGTCCTGAGAGGAAAGCGACTCGGGGGACTGAAGTCCCCGTGTCTTTCTTAGTTAGCAGAATGATATGGTAGTTAAGCAAGAACTTGACGTGGTTATTGGTTTGGTACTCTGGAAGTGGCAACATAAAGTTTTGTTGTTGTGGCTTGACTTGTCCACTATAATTCTCTCAACTAAATAAATCAACTAATTTATCGGAAAAAGAGGTGGCTAGAATCAAAAAAACAATGGGAGTACAGCAAGTATTACTGTCTCCTACCAAAGAAGTTGAAGCCGTGTTGCAATATCTCTGTCGGCAATCTGGAAAGTTATACAATAGCGCCGTTTATTTTACTCGTCAGACATTTTTTAAAACAGGAAAACTGCTGACAGGGAAGTTTGATTTATCTTTTGAACCGTCAATTTCTAAGTCGATGGTTGCCAAGTCGTTGCCTTCAACACCCATGCAGCAAACCTTGATGTCGGTAACAGAAGCGTTCAAAAGTTTCAAAGAGCTAAAAGCTTTGTACGGCAAAGGTCAATTGCATTTTAGACCCAAGCCTCCGAGCTATTTAACAGGTTCTAAGTTGTTTAAAGTTGCCTATCCAAATTCTGGTGGATTAAAGCCAGCGCTTGTCGGCGACCAGTTGAGATTTTCCCTGGGTTTAACAGTACGGCGCTGGCGCAGGGGTTTCTGAATTCTTTCTACCCATGCCGTCAAACATTGACTACTCAAAGGTTAAAGAATTCACAATTCTTCCGAAGAATGGTGCTTTCTACTTAGAAATGTCTTACGAAGTAGAATGTCAGCAGCACGCTTTAGATTATAGCCAAGCGTTATCAATCGATTTGGGGACTGCTGATAATTTAGCAGCTTGCGTTGATACGCTCGGAAATTCCTTTTTGATTGATGCTCGCGCCATGAAAGCGATGAATCAACTTTGGAACAAAAAAATAGCAACTAGAAAGGAAGGAAAGCCCACGGGCTACTGGGATAGCTGGCTAGACCGCGTAACCCGCAAGCGGAATCACCAAATGCGCGATGGAATTAATAAAGCTGCGAAGTTAATCGTCTCCCACTGCTTAAAGCATGGTATTGGAAATCTAGTAATTGGATGGAATCAGGGTTTCAAATCCAATGTCGATATGGGTAAACTGAATAATCAAAAGTTTGTTCAGATGCCGTTAGGAAAATTAAAAGATCGGCTGAGCCAGTTGTGTAATTTGTACGGCATTAAATTCACTGAAACAGAAGAAGCCTATACGTCTAAAAGTAGTTTTCTTGATGGAGACTCCCTACCCAAGTACGGTGAAAAACCGCCTGAGTGGAAAGCATCTGGGAAACGAATTAAACGTGGATTGTATCGCTCTGCCGATGGAACTGTAATCAATGCAGATCTAAACGGCGCTGCCAATATTCTAAGAAAAGTAGCCAGTAAGTTAGTTGTAAAGCTTGACCGACTGTGTAGACGGTGCTTGACCACCGTAGCGAGAGTAAAACTTTGGGTGTTACCTAAAGCTGCTTTGTCCGCAGAATCTCAGTGGCTTCAGCCCGCTTGAGTGTCAATGAACAGAAAGCACTGACGGGATTGTCACCCCCTCAACCCAAAACGCTCTAATTTAATCACCACTCTCCTGGATCTTAAGATTCCGCCACCAAGGCAAGTTTTATTTTTATTTATTATCACCTAAAACTCAGGAGAGTCTTAATCGCTTGGTAAACTCAATTTTAATACCTGTCCAACTGATACCTCGTGCTTGTGCGTCGCTACTACCACGGCACCTTCTAATCGCGGATCGTAACATCCCACCCACGCGGCAGGATGACATTCGTGCACTAAATACCCATAGAGCCAAATTGCTCCTCTACCTTCAATGACAATTCCTTGGCTTAATTGAACGTCTTGAGGAAGTTTCAAACCTTGTAAATCATCGGGTGTGATGATACCGTCTTGAGTGGTAATTCGCAAGCGCAAATGTTGGTAAGCTAAACCGTCTTGAGTTTGATGGGGGATTATTTTTAATTCAATAGGATTCATTGGATGCACAAATGGTTAATGCTGCGATCAAATCATATCATGTCCGGTAGTATGGGCGGGGGCGGGTTTATTATATTGTAGATTATGGGCAATTATTGTTGGCTCACGGGCCCCTACCAAATTTAACATCATACAAGTCCGAATCAAACAGACATGATTTCATCTACCTTTTTAGGGTAAATTGGGAATCCGATCGCCAACTTTGAGTCCCAATTGGGCCGCCCTTCCGCCTCTGAGTTCAATAACTCCGTCAACGGGAACATCCGGGCCGTAGTTGGGGCAGGTTTCGCTCAAACACGGCGGTACGTTAGGAATTATCGCCTGCACGACGCCTTCCCGCAGAAAAACCATATCCAGCTCAATCAACACGTTTTTCATCCAAAAACGCACGTTTCGCGCGGGATCGATCGGGAAAAGCATTCCTCTGTCGTCTGGCAATTCTGTGCGAAACATTAAACCTGTCGCTTGTTCTTGGGGAGTTTGCGCCACTTCTAGTGCGATCGCGCGATCGGCTATAATCGTGTTAACAGAAATTGGCAAAAGCTGACCCATATCTATCCCCCCAAACAGCGACATAAAGTTGGATTCAGTCAGATTTGGGTTTCCCGGAACAACTCCTAAATAATTCCCAGACTTTTTATCTTTCATAATAGTTTGGTTGTCGGCAACAGAAAGCTCTAAATCGCTAAACTTCATGCCTTCTGTCAAGACAATTTTATCATTGCCGTTGCCAAAATCTGTAATTATATCGGCTTGAGTAATAGTAGATGCGGCGGCGGTTTTTTCCATGACAAATAAATCATCGCCTGCCCCTCCTGTTAAGATATCCCTGCCTTCGCCGCCTATTAGCAAATCGTGACCCCGATCGCCAAAAATCCCATCTTCACCTTGTCCTCCATAGATTGTATCGCTTCCCTGCCCACCAGACAGCGTATCAGCGCCTTCATTTCCTGCTAGCAAGTCATTTTCCCGATCGCCAAAAATCCGGTCATTTCCCCCCAAACCTTGAATAGTATCATTACCCGCAAATCCTCTCATCGTATCGTTGCTGAGAGTTCCCGCGAGAAAATCGAAGCCGAAAGTACCGTCGATGTTAACCATTTTGCGTTTAATGATGCGTTTAATAGAAGGAAGATTTGGCGATCGGCATCCGCCAACCGGTACCAAAAGCTCGATCGCTAATTTTCAAACCAGGGGCTGCTTGCCGCCGTTTAAACTCCGCTTGCCTCACTAATTTTACTACCCGTTTAACCACCGCTTCATCGTGTCCTGCAGCGACAATTTTTTGGGCAGATTCGTGATGTTCTATCAACCGATACAAGATGTCATCCAAAACATCGTATGCAGGCAAAGAATCTTGGTCAATTTGACCCGGTTTCAGTTCAGCACTCGGCGCTTTACTAATAATATTAACCGGAATAATTTCCTTTCCCAGGGGCGGGCACGGGTGTGGGTACGGAGAGGGCGGGCACGGGGGCACCGCCCCTACATATCCGCCAGAATTCAGCCACCGACAAAGCGAATAAACGCGAGTTTTCGGCACATCGGAAATCACCGCCAATCCCCCATTCATATCGCCGTAGAGAGTGCAGTAACCCACCGCCATTTCCGACTTATTGCCCGTCGAAAGCAGCAAATGTCCGAACTTGTTAGAAATTGCCATCAACAGATTGCCTCGAATCCGCGATTGAATATTTTCCTCAGCAATCCCGAAAGTTGTGTTGACAAACAAATTGGCTAGAGTGCGATCGTAAGTTTTCATCAAATCGCCGATCGGCAAGAGTTCGATCGCGATGCCCAGATTTCGGGCTAATTCCAAAGCATCGTTAACAGAATGATCCGAACTGTAAGGAGAAGGCATCAACACCCCTAGAACATTTTCGGCCCCGATCGCGCAACTGGCGATCGCAGCCACCAAAGCCGAATCTATCCCGCCACTCAAACCGAGTACAACCTTAGAAAAACCGCACTTGCGAACATAATCTCGCACTCCCAAAACCAAAGCCGCCCAAATTTCGGCATCTCCTTCTGCCGGATGAAAACTCAAATCTGTTGTGGAACGGGCATCTTGCCCGTTCCCGCCGCTGCCAACGCCACTGCCGATCGAACCTAGTTTTTGTCGTCCTTCACATAATCCCAAATCTGTTGTGGAACGGGCATCTTGCCCGTTCCCGCTGCCAACTAAATCTTGTTTAGCTGGGTCATATTCCAGCAGCGCCAAATCAGTTTCAAAAGAAGCCAATACCTGAATTAAATCACCCTTTCGATTCACAGCAAAACTGCTGCCGTCAAAAATAATATCGTCATTTCCGCCTACCTGATTAGCGTAAACAATCGGTATTCCGCAGCGGATGGCGCTGTGCTGCAACATAGCCGATCGCACTCCCCGCTTCCCCGCAGAATAAGGCGATGCCGACAAATTCACCACTAAATCTACACCCAATTTTGCCAAATCGGAAACAGGATCGCCCGCGTAACTGCGTTTACCCCAAAACTCCTCATTGTTCCACAAATCTTCACAAATTGTCACGCCGATTTTGACTTTGCCAATAGTAAAATAATGGCTGTTTTGTCCCGGTTCAAAATATCTATCTTCGTCAAATACATCATAAGTAGGCAACAAGCGTTTATGAAAAACTTGTTTGACCACGCCATTTTGCAACAAAACAGCGCTATTAAACAATGATTTTCCGCCGAGTTTAACAGCATTAGCATTAGGTAAGGCAGTGCCGACTATGAGTGCCAACTCCGGTGGCAAAGCTTGCGCTAGTTGCAGCAACTGTGCACCTGCATCTGCAATGAAACTCGGATTGATTAACAAATCGCGCGGCGGATAACCGATCAGGGAAAGTTCCGGTGTTAGCAATAAGTTTGCGCCCTCAACCTCAGCTTTTTTCGCAGCCTCCAGAATTAGGTTGGAGTTGCCAAAGATATCACCAATAGTAGGGTTGAGTTGTGCGATCGCAATTTTCATCTCACCAAATCACCTAATAAATATTGCTAACAGTCCGCCCGCGCGGACTCACTTTCCTATAGTCCTAGATTTGAATGTAGCGAAAGATTACTTGGATTTGTAATGTTTCAACTCTTCCTCAATATAATAATTTACCAAATCCCGGTAAATATTTTCAACCACATCAGGATTCAAACCCGATTCTTGAGCCCACTCGCGCCGCTGCTGTAACATATCGTGAAAGCGATCGAAGGATTTAACGCTAGCTTCACTCGTTTTGAACCTTGCTGCCGCGATGACGTATTGAAATCTCTTGCTCAAAGCCTCGATCACTTCTCGATCGATGATATCAATTTCCTCCCGCACTTCGTGAATATTAGCGCATTCATCAGGGTCTTTCATCGTCTGCAATCCTTAATAGCTTCTATTCTAATGTTACTAAATTGATCCCAGAATGTCATCCAAGTAACAGCTAGATAAACACCAGTGGTTTATTTTTGAAAGGAGCAAAAGCGGCCGCATCAAAGCGGTACAAACTAGCAGGGCGGCCAGCCCCCCGCGAAACCTTAACACCGGTATCGCACAAAAAACCCAATTTTAACAATCGAGATCTAAAATTAGAATAATCAGAAAAACTTTCCCCCAAAATAGTTGTATAAAGCTGATACAAATCGCTCAAAGTAAAAACATCCGGCAAAACTTCAAAAGCTACCGGACTGTATTCAAGTTTGTTACGCAGTCGCCGGTATCCGTATTCGAGAATTTGATTGTGATCGAAGGCCAGCTTAGGAACTTGTTGCACGGGATACCAAGCAATGCCGCCGACGCGGTGGCCCACACCCGCCACTACACTCCCAGCAATTAACTCAGCTTCCTCAAAGCGAACCAAAGCAAAATAACTCACCGAAAGATAGCGATCGCCCCTGGTAATTTCCCGAGGATCGCGCCCCGGTTCTCCGAAAGTATACAATTGCTCCAGATACAAATTTTTTACCCGAATTTTCTCAGACAAAATTCGGTAAGCCGCATTTTCAAGAGACTCTCCCTGCCGCACCAAAGTACCGGGAAGACTCCAAGAATCGATAAACGGTTCGTCTTGCCGCATTACCAACAGTACCAACAAGCGGTTCTGCACGGCATCGACGGAAAAAATCACATTATCTACTCCTACTTTAAAGTCAGCTAATGAGCAACCTTCGCCCTTTTTCGTGCCTCGTGCCATGCGTACAAATGCTCCCTATTTATGTAATCTTCGATGGTCGGAGTCAGGGCTTGGGTGTCTCCTGTTTCCCGATAGAAGGTAGAAGAAACATTGGGACCATTCAAAGATGCGATCGCCACGTCTGCACCCATGCGCCTCAACTGCCACAAATCTAATTGTTCTGACGGATAACCCGGTCGCGGTACTATCAGCAAGTCCACTTGTTTTAACAATTGTTCAAATTTGTACCAGCGAGACAGTTGCCCCACCAAGTCCGAACCTATTACCAGCGTCAAATCTGCATTCGGCCACAGCAATCTTGCTTGTTCCACAGTTTCCACCGTCCTCGGACTGCTGAGTTCTGGATGCAAGCAAAGATTGTGTCTGGGCGAATTAATTTCTTGAATCATTAACAGCAGCATTGCCGATCGGTGTTCTAGAGAAGTTTGGTGCGACTTAAAAGGATTGTCCGACGCCCAAACAGCGACCCAATCAAAATGTTGCGAAAGCCAACTCAGAATTGTTTTATGTCCTGCTGTGGGTGGATCGGCACTTGTTCCAAAAAGAGCAATTTTCTGCATAGGGAATCGGTAATTGTTGACTGTTGACTGTTGACTGTTGACTGTTGACTGTTGACTGTTGACTGTTGACTGTTGACTGTTGACTACTGACTACTGACTACTGACTACTGACTTCAATCTAAAATCTAAAATCTAAAATCTAAAATCGATTGACTCTTTTTCGTTTTTTGGGTGAGAGTCTGCAAATCTGTTGAAATTTCCACTGACGGCGAAATCGGGTTGTCAAGTTGGCGAGTTTCGGGTCGAAGACTGGCGACAGAAGCAGCAGTGCGTTTGGCGATCTCCTCCAAACTTTCCTGGTTCTGGACTTGTTTACCATCCTTGACAACCAACTCCATTAATGGTACGTAATCATCGCTATTTTTAATAGTTTCTCCCGACAATCCCAAACAATCTCCGAGAATTTGCCCATTTTCAATATGTCTAAAAATTTGCTTTCTTCCTGGATATGTTACCTTGCCGCTTGCCTCTTTCATCACCGGAATTCCGTCAATTTCCACCAACTTATAAACACCGTTCACAGGGGAACCGCTGACCAACTTGGTTCCCAAACCGTAACCGTCAATGCAAGCACCGCTACTTTTTAATTTAGCAATTTCTCGATCGTCCAAATCACCACTAGCAAAAATTGGAACGCCCGGAAGGATCGATCGAACTTCCCGAGACAGCACCGCCAAATCGCCCGAATCCAGCCGCACGCCTTCCAACTGCATTTCACCGCTGTTTACTTGATCGGCCAACATCCGCGCCGCCGCCACAGTATCATAAGTATCGATCAGCAGCGGCGCCCCCGGAAAATAGCGGTGAAAAGCTGCAAACGCCTGATTCTCGGTGCCTTCGAGGGCAGCCACAGCCATTACCAAAGCATGGGCGATCGTACCGACAGGCTTGCGGCCCAACTTCAAAGCAGCCAAAACATTAGAAGTTCCATCGAAGCCCGCAGCCAGGGCAGCCCTAGCCGCCCAAACAGCAGCTTGAGGCCCAAAAGCCCTGCGCGTCCCGAATTCCAGCAACTTAGCCTCCGGGCCCGCCACATCGCGCAGCCGCGCGGCCCGCGTCGCAATCAAAGTTTGATAATTTATCGCATTCAATAAATAAGTTTCCACTAACTGAGCCTGCCACAGAGGAGCCTCAATTCGCAGCAGTGGCTCATTGGCAAACACCGCCGTCCCCTCCGGCACCGCCCAAACATCGCCAGTAAAACGGGCTGTGGCGAGTAAAGTCCAAAATCGCTCTCCTGCGCCGGCAAAAATCCCAGTGGACTGCAAAGCCTGAATTTGCGACTGAGAAAACCGAAATTTCTCCAGATAGTCGAGCACTTGGGCCAAACCCATCGCGATCGCGTAGCCAAAACCTTCTGGCAGCCTGCGCGCGAACAACTCAAAACTCGCGGCCCGCCCGTCGAGCCCTTCCCCGACGTAACAAGCGGCCATCGTTAGCTGGTAGAGATCGGTCAAAAGGCTGTAATCTGCTGAAGAAACCGTTAGTTCCTGGTCTTCTAAGATTTCTTCAAAACCTGTGAGCTGCAGGCTTTCTGTGGTAGTTTTCATAAAAAAAACCCCGGACAAACTTCTTTTTCTTAATTATAGTGACAAACACCATATCTTTTTGTAAATATTTGATGAAGATTGCAGATATTTGTCGGATAAATTCGCTTATAATGCCCTTTGATAGCGAATTTCGGTTAATTTGTACATTAATATTATGGTAAATTCAATATAAATATTGAATTTAACAAACTCAGGAATTAAGCACAAACACTCAAGCGTTCGGGGTTTTTTGCGAAAATATTTCCTTGCAGCCCTTGAATAGAGTTAGACAACCCGGTTTCTGAGCGTCGGAGGGCGATCGCGACTGCTTGAGTTGAGCAAGGAAAAATCTACCACCAAAAGGTCGATCGTCCAAAAATGCGTAATTTCTTAAACCTTCAGCTTGCTTTATTGTTGCAGACCAATAAGTAATTCAAATAAATATTGCTAAACTCATCTACAGCCCAAAAATCCGAGTAATATTAAAAGTATCAGAACTCAGACAAGAGAGGCAGATTCTATGAATCTTTCTAAATCTTTGGCAAACGCAATGCGTTACGTTTCGGAAGCAGCGGTGCGGATTTTTAGCCCCAGCGATGACAACTATCCAAATAGTGGAGTTCAACCTTTTGAGGGTAAGCTTTCCAAAAGTTCTAAATCCAAAGAATGAACAGCCATTCCGGCAGTTTATAGCGAGTTCGGCACAGGCATTCCGTTTAACAGTCAACGGTTAACAATTAACCGTTGACTGTTAACTTTTGACTTTTGATTTTGACCGAAAGCATCCAGGATACCCGCCACGTGATTCATTCCGAAAGCAGACTCAGGACCCAGAAATCAAAAACCTGTATCCGATAAGCAAGCCCCCGAATTTATCTCGCGCAAGTCAATGCTTCAATTCTTTAATCTAAAATCTAAAATCTAAAATCGATTGACTGTTAATAGTAATTGTAGGTGCGGTTTCTCTTCGTTCTACCCAACCTACAATTACCAATCACCAATTACACTGAACTTCCCCACTAGACAAAAGGTATATTCAGTGTAGAGTAAGCTTTTTAAAGAAAGATTCGGGCGCCCGGTTTACTGCGTATAAGTTAGAGAAACACAAGCAAAGCTAGAACCTTTTGTTGCACTAGGGTTGGTTCAGTAATTTTATCAAAAATCAAACTATATAGCAATCCTTGCAGGTGTCGTAAATGTTTTACCCACCTCATTGAACAAATCGCAGCACATTTTAAGTTGGTACTTCAATACCTTAGAGTAATTCTACTCATTGACAAAAGTGTTTTTAGCTTAACTGGTGACCAATGTGTAGGCCCTGGCTGCGGGCGATACCTAGCCAAAAGTTCGGGTCATTCCCCCGTCGGAAGACTGGCTGTAAGCTGGTCTTTTTGTTAGCTGAAAACTCTACTGTTAGTTAGGTCTTACGAGGGTTAATTGTCGTAAAGTGATTTTACAGGCAAGCTGCAAACAGGAGTGAGAACATTCAAGTAATTGCACGGAAGCTTTGAACGTTTGTTGGGAAATTGTTTGTGCCTCAATTGACTTGCAAGGAATTTCCCCTTCAAATACACCCCTGCTTACAGCCGCGATCGCACTCTCGAAAGGAATAGCTGATGCAGGTAAAACAAAACAAACTTTTCACTACTGAAGCGATCGATCGCTTATCTTCGCCGGAACGCCTCGACCAAATGATGCAGGTGGTTAGTCCTCGATCGTGGCTGCCACTAACTGCAATTGGCTGTTTAGTTGCTGCTGCGGGGGTTTGGAGTGCGATCGGGCGAATTCCGCTGACTGTTTCCGGTCAAGGCGTGTTGCTTCTGCCCCGCCGAGTCGTGCAATTTCAAGCTGCTAGTTCCGGTCAATTGGTAAAGCTAAATATCAAGCCTGGAGATGTTGTTAAACGGGGTCAGGAAATCGGTAGAATTGATAAACTAGACCTCAAGCAGCAGTTAGAGCAAGAAAAAGCAAAGTTAGCCCAACTGCAAGGGCAAAAAAAAGATACTAATAAGCTGCAAAAACAGCAAATTGCCCTGGAATTAAAAACCCTAGAACAGCAGCAAAAAGACCTTCAAGAAAGCTTGAATAGGGAGTCAGTTGCACCGATATTGCACCAGCAAAGTATGGCGGCATTAGAGCAAAAACGCCAAAGTTTGGAAGAAAGTTTGCGCCGCGAACAAATTGCGCCGGTACTGCGGCAGCAAACTCTGACAGCATTAGCAGAAAAACGCCAAAGTTTGGAAGAAAGTTTGCGGCGAGAACAAGTTGCGCCGATATTGCGGCAGCAAACTCTGGCCGCGATCGCCAAAAAACGGGACAGTCTTTTGCAGCGAAAACAGCACATCACTTCTTTGGTGGAAACTTTGCAGCAGCGGTTTGAAACTCGCCGCGTTCTTTACGAACAAGAGAGGGCGATTAGCGAGGATGTAATGCTGCAAGCGAGACAGGAATTCGCGGACTCTCAGATGCAATTGGCGGATATTGAAACGCAGTTAAAGGAACTCGACGTTCAGAAAACCAATAGCGATCGCGAATTCCTGCAAAATCTCAATAAAATTGACGACCTCAAAAACAGCCGGCAGCAACTCAAGGTAGAAGCTACCAATACCGAACGAGAGTACCTGCAAAATCTCAACCGCCTTAACGAAATTAAAAACAACCTCCAAGAACTTAAAGTTCAGAAAAGTAACACCGAACGGGAGTACCTGCAAAACCTGAACAAAATTGATGAAATCAAAACTAAGATTAAAGACATGGGAACCCAAGCGGTCAAACTAGCTCAACAAGATTTAGAGAAGTCGATCGCCCAAACAAATCAAATTCAGGAAGTTAAACGCAAGATTGCCCACTTGCAGAATCAGTTGACAGCCGACAGCAAAATTACCAGCCAATACGACGGCCGCGTTTTAGAAGTTAGCGCCGTTGCAGGTCAAATGCTGAACATCGGTACAAGGATCGGGACAGTTGAATCTAAAAATTCTCGCGAAAAAATGGTCAGTCTTGTTTATTTTGCTGACAGAGACGGCAAGCAAATTAAACCGGGAATGACCGTACAAGTTACCCCTAGCGTCGTCAAGCGGGAACGCTACGGCGGCATTGTCGGCAAAGTAACCCAAGTTTCTCCTTTTCCGGTTACTAATCAAGATATGTCGTCAATTATCGGCAATGAAAATTTGGCTGACAGCATCGCAAAAAACATAGCTGGTGGCGGTGCTCCCGTGCAAATATTTGTGGAATTGCAACAAGATCCGAACACTATCAGCGGTTACAAATGGTCTTCATCGAACGGGCCTCCTCTCAAGATTTCCCCCGGTACTACGGCGCTCGTTAGGGTTCAAATCGGGCAGTTAGCGCCGATTTCTTACGTGATTCCTATTTTTCGGTCTTTGACAGGAGTTTATTAATTTAGGACTAAGGCCAACTGTCACACTCCCATCGACTTGTAGGGTGCGTCAGACGAAGTTCTAGAATGATTATCGAGGATTTCGGGTCTAACGCACCTTACTATTAAACCGACCGTCTCTCTTGTTTATATCGAAGTCTAGATCCCCCCTAACCCCCCTTAAGAAGGGGGGGACAAGAGCAGTCAAAGTCAACCCCTACTCCCCAACAATCAGGGGGATTTAGGGGGATCGAGACTTGAATACCAGCAAAATTTATTATGGGTTTCAGCCTTATAGCCGATGAAAATACCCTGGATTCACAACTTTTTTACACCGCGCAAATTAAGGCGAGTTCGCACTCCCACCCTGTTACAAATGGAAGCAGTAGAATGCGGTGCTGCTGCTTTAGGAATTATTTTGAGTTACTGCGAACACCCGGTACCTTTAGCTCAATTGCGGAGCGAGTGTGGCGTTTCTCGCGATGGCAGTAAAGCTTCTAATATCCTTAAAGCAGCCCGAATTTACGGCTTAGATGCTAAAGGGTTTAAAAAAACTGTCGAAGAGTTGAAAGCTGTACCGCCACCTTTTATTGTTTTTTGGAATTTCAATCACTTTTTGGTGGTTGAGGGGATGAAGAAAAAGCGCGTTTATCTCAACGACCCCGCATCGGGGCCGAGGACTGTTTCTCTAGAAGAATTTAAGTCTGCTTATACTGGCGTTGTTTTGACTTTTGAGCCGGGGCAGGAGTTTAAAAAGGGCGGAAAAAAACCGAGTATTGCCCGTGCTTTAGATTCCCGATTGCAAAGTTCGCGTTGGGCGATCGCATTTTGTTTAATTGCTGGTTTATTACTGACTGTTCCCCGTTTAGCTGGGGCGGCATTTACCCAAATTTTTGTAGATGAAATTCTCGTCGAAAATCGTCAGGAGTGGCTGCGATCCTTAATATTAGGAATGTTGTTTGCCGCGGCTATTCAAGGGCTGCTAGCGCGAATGCGACTTTTCTATTTGCGGCGGCTGGCAAACAAGCTTGCGATTTCGATGTCGGGACAGTTTCTCTGGCATACTTTGCGCTTGCCTGTGGGATTTTACGCCCAGCGGTTTGCAGGTGAAATTAGCAGTCGCTGCCAAGTTAATGACAAGGTTGCTGAAATTTTATCGGGGAAACTTGCTGCAACTGCGATCGACGCGGTGATGATGGTTTTCTATGCGATAATTATGGTTATGTACGACTGGGTATTGACCAGTGTTGCGGCCGTTTTTGCAGCCTTAAACTTTTTGGCACTGCAATCTTTATCCCGCAGCCGCGTCGATGCTAACACCCGATTAGCTCAGGAAACAGGTAAGGTTGGCGGTGCTGCAATTGCAGGCATTCAATCTATAGAAACTGTCAAAGCTAGCGGTTTAGAATTCGATTTATTTTCTAAGTTTGCCGGATACTATGCCAAAATGAGCAACGCCCAGCAAGAATTGGCTTTGCCCACTCAAATTTTATCAATATTACCAGCATTTTTAACGGCATTAGCTGCAACTGCTATCTTAGTTGTCGGGGGCTTGCGGGTAATGAACGGCGGTTTGAGTATCGGGATGTTAATTGCCTATCAAAGTCTGACTCAACAATTCCTCCGACCTGTTAACAATCTCGTCAATTTTGGCAGCACTCTGCAAGAATTAGAAGCCGATTTAAACCGACTTGATGACGTTCTGCAAAACCCGATAGATCCAGAAGCAGACCGCGATACTTTTAATAGTAAAAACAACCAAATCACCATCGAACTAGATGCTTTTTACCTGCAAGGAAGCATTGAATTGCGCGGTGTCAGTTTTGGCTACAGCCGCTTGGAAGCGCCGCTAATTGAAGACTTAAACTTAAGTGTAAAACCTGGTCAGCGGGTAGCGTTAGTGGGGGGCAGCGGTTCTGGTAAATCTACTATTGCCAAACTTGTTACCGGGCTTTACGAACCAATGAATGGCGAAATTTTATTTGACGGGGTTCCTCGCAAATTGATTCCCCGTTCTATTCTAGCAAATTCGCTGGCAATGGTCGAACAAGAGATATTTCTATTTGCTGGCACTGTTCGGGAAAACCTGACGCTTTGGGACCCGACAGTACCGGAAGCAGATTTAGTGCAAGCGTGCATTGATGCGGCAATTCACGAACTTATCTTGAATATGCCGGGAGGATACGATGCTCAACTCAATGAAGGGGGAACAAATATGAGCGGCGGACAGCGGCAGCGCTTGGAAATTGCCAGGGCATTAGTGAGGAATCCAGCGGTGTTGGTGCTGGATGAAGCAACGAGTGCTCTGGATGCTGAAACAGAGTTAATTATCGATCGCAATTTAAGGCGTCGCGGTACTTCTTGTATTGTGGTTGCTCACCGTTTGAGTACGATTCGAGATTGCGATGAAATTATTATGCTCGCAGGGGGGAAAGTTGTTCAAAGAGGCACTCATGAGGAGTTGCAAAAGCTGGGAGGAGCTTATGCTCTTTTGGTTGGGAACGAACAATAAACAGCAGAAATACAGTAGCCAGCCCGACAGTCCGCCAGGGAATGAATTCCCTGTCTAATAGCTAAAGTCCTCTCAAGAGGACTGAAATGAGCGATGGTTTGATAGGGCTATTCAGTGTTCGCTATGGAGTCTTAGCTATTCAGTCGGTTTTAACCGACTTTAGCTATGAGACGGGGATTTTAATCACTCCTAGGATCTGTGGATTAGCCCGATCGATTCGATCGCACTGTCTTCTTTGAGGCAAGGCTTTAAACCCCTGCCCGACGTGATATTACTAATCGCCAATTACTAGCTATGCTCGATCTAAATCCTGTTAAGAAACTGCACCGAATTAAAGGAAATGAACCGCTGCTGCTGAATGACCCGCATCAGGTGTGGATTGTTCGATCGGGCGCGATCGCAGTTTTTGCAGCCAAGATACAAAGTGAGAAGCCGGCGGGCAACCGCTATTATCTGTTCGGCGTCAGTGCAGGCGAGGCTTTGTTTGGCGCTGCTACCACGCCCAACCAGGGCGGGCACGGGGGCACCGCCCCTACAAGGGGGGGAGAAATTTCAAAACCAGGTTGGGGACTTCTGGCGATCGCAATCGCGGAAACGGAACTGGAACAGATCGCGATCGCAGATTGTGCCGCTTTAGTGGCTGCTGGTGACGGCAAAAACATCGCCCTTGTGGAAGGGTGGATACAGCATTTGGGAGAACGGGCGATTCCCTACGGGATAGATCCGCCGCGCGTGCCGGAGGAAAAAGTTGCCCCAGAAACTGGGGTTGTAGCAGCCTCGCAGCAGATATCGCTAATTCCCGGTCAAATTCTGCGATCGCCGCCGGAAACAGTTGTCTGGGTGCGCGTCTCGTCGGGCGATGCGAGTGTCGGGGAATTGAAGTTAAATTCCGCTTCCCCAGCGTTTCCCCTGGCTGGGAATATGTTGCTGGTGGCATCCGGGGAAGTTGAGGTGCAAATTTTCTCAACAGCAGAAGTGGAAAATGCCGACTGGCTGCGCGCGAGTTTAGCTTTGCTGCACGAGTATTTCTGCTGCTGCTTGAATTTGCTGGTTTCCCGGCAAAAAGCCGAGGAATTCCGCCGCTTTCAGGAACGCGAACAGCTAAACTGCCAAGTCACTCAGACAGCTTTGGGAGAGTTAACCGAGGTGCTGCATCCCCGGAAAATCGTGTTGTCTGAGGAAGGAACACCGCTGTTAATCGCTGCTGGGGCTGTAGGTAAGGCACAAGGGATAACAGTCAATCCCCCGGCGGGTTCCGAAGATTTCAGCCGAGTTAAAGATCCGATGGAGGCGATCGCGCGATCGTCCCAATTTCGCACCCGCCGCGTGCTGCTGGTTGGATATTGGTGGCGGCAGAACTGCGGCCCGCTGTTGGCTTATACAAAGTCCGACAATCGACCTGTAGCTTTGTTGCCCGGTAAGGACGATCCTTATACTTTGTTCGATCCGATCGACCGCAGCCGCCAACGGGTAACTAAAGCAATCGCCCAAGAGTTGTCGCCAGAAACTCTCATGTTTTACCGGCCGCTGCCGCTATTAGTTCGCAACGCTGCGGAACTGTTTCGCTTCGGGACGAAGGGCTACGAAAAAGACATGATCGCTGCTTTCGGGCTGGGGATATTGGGAACGCTGCTGGGGATGGTGACGCCGCAAGCTACCTCGATTTTGGTCAATGATGCTATTCCTGACAGCGATCGTTTGTTACTGTGGCAGTTAGGGCTGGTATTGTTAGTTGCGGCGATCGGACGGGCTGTATTTAGCATCGCCCAAACCATTCTGACGCTGCGGATCGAAAATGTTGCCAGCGGCACTCTCCAGCCAGCAGTTTGGGATCGATTGCTGAGATTAAAACCGGCGTTTTTTCGCACCTATTCTTCTGGCGACTTGCTAACTCGCTTATTAGCTGTTAATCAAATTCGCGCCCAACTCAGCGGCACGACGCAGCGGACACTTTTGAGCGCGATATTTTCCCTGCTGAATTTGGGGCTGATGTTTATTTACAGCCTGCCACTGGCTTTAGTCGGAATTGGTTTAACTCTTATTGCGGTTATAGTAACAGTTACATCCAGCTTGCTCTTAATCCCAAAAGAGCGGCAGATGGAAACAGGAGAAGGCGACATTAACGGGCTGACAGTAGAACTAATTAACGGAGTATCAAAGCTGCGGGTAGCTGCTGCAGAAGGGCGAGCGTTTGCAGCTTGGGCGAAAAAATACAGCCAGCAAATCAAGCTAAGAACAGGAATTAAACGAATTGACGACAGTGTTTCAGTATTTAATGAAGCGCTGCCGTTAGTAAGTTCTATTCTGATGTTTTGGTTTGCAATTGTGTTCATGCAAACTCCTCAAACAGGAGGAGGCGGACTGAATATGGGAACCTTTCTTGCTTTTAATTCCGCCTTCGGCACCTTTCTTTCTGGCGTCACAGATTTGAGCAATACCCTAACTGATATTTTAGGAATTGTACCGCTGTGGGAGCGAGCCAAACCGATCGTCCAGGGCATCCCGGAATCTGACCCGACAAAAGCCGATCCCGGCCGCTTGCAAGGTCAAATTACTGTCGATAGGGCAACTTTCCGCTACCGGGAGGACGGGCCCCCAATTTTAGATGATGTCAGCATCAATATTCAACCGGGGGAATTTATCGCGATCGTCGGGCCGTCTGGTAGTGGCAAATCAACATTATTTCGGCTGTTATTGGGGTTTGAAATAGCACAAAGCGGCACTGTTTATTACGACAATCAAGATTTAGCAGGCCTCGACGTTCAAGCTGTGCGGCGGCAGTTAGGAGTAGTGCTGCAAAACGGCAGAATTAATGCTGGTTCAATGTTTGACAATATTACCTGCGGGGCGATGGTAACGCAGGAGGAAGCTTGGGAAGCGGCGCAAATGGCCGGTTTAGCCGCCGATATCGAACAAATGCCGATGGGAATGCACACGGTTGTCAGCGAGGGCGGCACGAATCTTTCGGGAGGACAGCGGCAGAGATTGTTAATTGCCCGCGCGATGGTTGTCAAACCAAAGGTTATCCTGATGGATGAAGCTACGAGTGCTTTGGACAACCGCACGCAGGCGATCGTTACTGAGAGTTTGGATAAGTTGAATGTGACGCGAGTTGTCATCGCCCACCGCCTGAGTACGGTTCGCAATGCCGATCGCATTTATGTAATTGAAGCAGGCCGTTTGGTGGAGGTGGGTTCGTTTGAGGAATTGATCGAACAGGGAGGATTGTTTGCTAGATTAGTTGAGCGACAGTTAGAGTAATGTAAGCGCGATTTCACACACCCCTAGGGGCGGGTTCACCAACAATATCTGGTAAAAATCAACAAGCTCGTAAACCCGCCCCCACCCACCAACAATACAAATCAACTGCTAATTTATAGGATAAAATGTTGATGTAAATCAAGGCGGGGGAGGGCGGGTTTATGGAATTGTTCGATCGGTGTTCGAGATTTTGGCGAACCCGCCCCTACAGCCATCACTATGAATCGAGCAGAATGAGGCTTATTCTTTTGTCAGCAAATCGGGCAACCACAACAAAATTAGCAATAGCAAGCAGGCGATAACTAAGCCAACGCTAAATATTGTAGTGTTACCCATATCGGGAGCTTGCTGCATCAGGTAAAATGGCTGTCTTGCATCCATATTTTTTAAATATTTATATAATCAGAATTTAGATGCGCTCTAGAGGTAAAAGCGGGTTGATAAAATCATTATTTTTAGTCGATTTCGGTTGGCAAAAACCGCCTTTATAAGAAGTATAATCGATTCAAATATACGTGATATGAGGTAAATAAAAACCCAGTTTATTTAAGAAACTGGGTTTCCATTGATGTTTTGTCCTTGAGTGTTTAAACTCAGCAGAAGCTCGATCGCTTCTAGTTACAAGCCGATCATTTCTTCTGTTAGCGATCGAAATTCCTTAATGCTTCCAAGAATTCCTTATTCATAGCCGGGCCTGGACCAAAATTAGGTCTTGGGCCGCTGACTGTGATCACAGGGATACCCGCAGCCCGAGCGCGATTGGCCATATTGGAATGGCCACCCGCGATCGCCTCTAATTCCAATTCGTCCAATTCTTCATTGATTGAGTTGGCCGATTCGGATGCTGCGATTTGGGACAACTGGGGCGATACTTCTTGCAAAAATTGATTGTTGGTTTCCATTTGATGTTTCCTCCTTATGTGGCTGAACTCAGCAGAAGCTCGATCGCTTCTAGTTAGAAGACGCTCTTTTTATCCTCTCCGTACATGGAGAAACCACTAGCAAATTTCGGCCTTGGCCCGCTGCCTGTGATCACAGGAATACCCGCAGCCCGAGCGCGATTGGCCATATTGGAATGGCCACCCGCGATCGCCTCTAATTCCAATTCGTTCAATTCTTCATCGATTGAGTTGACCGATTCTGATGCTGCGATTTGGGACAACAGGGGCGATACTTCTTGCAAAAATTGATTGTTGGTTTCCATTTGATGTTTCCTCCTGACATAATTAGTGAATTTTGCTTCCAAAAGCGATCGAACCAACTCCTAGCAAAGTTGCCTGCTATCCAACCTTTTTACCCGCTACTGAGTTAAAATTCAATACGGTTGACTTAACGCTTTTTGACGAATTTCCGTTCGCGATTTTATAGGCCATACAGGCATTCTTTGCAAGTCAGATTGTTCTTAAGTCCACTTCAACTGTGGTGAGTTGTCAGAATCCTGCCATCAGAGGTGGTGTGTTCTTAGTATCATCAGGATTGTCTGTATCTAAACGCCACTGCTCCATATAATCCCATAACATATGACCGCCTGCAATCGCATCTAATTCCGTATCGTTCAATTCTTCAGCAACAGAATTGGCTGGCGGCTGTTGCTGCTGCACGGCAGAATCTTGCTCAACTTCTGCAGAAAACTGATTGACCCCTTCAAATTCAAAAGACATGAGATTTGCTCCTGATTTAATTGTTAAGGAAGTAACTCCTTATTTGTTTTCTTCCAGCTAACCTAGTGCTGGTCTTGGCCTAAATTTAGTTTATGAAATTACCCGGATAAAGTCGCTAGCTCCAAGTTTAGTTTTGAACCTATAAAAACAACAGAGCTTTAACTCACCTTTAGTTGGGGAGATTACCTGAACTTTTGGCTAGGTATCGAAGATCCACACAAATATATACTGGCAACACTCTCTTCCAATGACTAAAGCTTGCGTGCCATGCCTGACCTTATTCAAGCGGTCAAAGCCTATATTTTAAGGCGGCACCTAGCCAAAAGTTTAGGATTTTTTCTCACAGAGGCTGAGTCGCAAGCTGACTATTTAGCTAATTTTCTACTCAACTAAAAGCTAGAAGCTTTTTAGGGTTATTATCTTACGCTGAAAATAGTAAATCATAAAAAAGACCATGAACTCAATTAAATTGTCTGGATTATCTGCTTCAATCGTACTATCGCTCTCCATCTTCCAGCAGCCGACCCATGCTCAAAAAGCAAGTACCTTTGCTACCAGTTGCACGGATTTTTCAATCAATGGCGCTCAATTATCTGCAACTTGTGAGAAAAAAAATGGTACAAATCAACGCACTTCCATTACCATTCAAGGGGTTCATAATAAAAATGGACAACTGGTACAAGGCAATATTGGGGAAGCAAGTACGTTCAACCGAACTTGCACAGACTTCGGTATTAATGGAGCTCAAATTTCTGCCAATTGCCGCACATCTAGCGGTGATTCTCGACATTCTTCTGTCACATTACTGGGAATTAATAATAACGATGGCAAGCTAATGTATTAATTATAGGAGGATTGAGCGTTTCTAAAGTCCGATCGGCAATTGTGAAAGTCCTAACCCCAGAGTCGTATAAACAAAGGGCGATCGAGATGCAAGAGGCGATCGGGCGGAGTCAAGCGCGCCGCTGACATTATCGAACAAGCTGTATGGACTGGGAAGCCTGTCTTGGCTTCTAAAATCTAAGATGTGGAGTCAAATCTAAAATCTAAAATCTAAAATCTAAAATCTAAAATCTAAAATCGACTGATGGCTCACGCACCTCTGGTGTGAGGAGCAAATTTATGCTATGTTCGACTGCAAAGTTGACCGCAGGCTGAATATGCTCACTTTTCCTGGCGTTGAAGTCACAGAGCTCATCTACGAAAGCGCAAACTCCCTGGTTTACCGAGCATTCCGACAACCCGACTGTCTCCCCGTCGTCCTCAAAATCCTCAAAGAAAATTATCCCACACCCCAAGAACTCGCCCGCTATCGCACAGAGTATAAAATTACACAATCTCTGAATCTGAGTGGCTGTATAAAAGCCTATGATTTGCAGCCATATCAAAACACGCTGGTGATGTTTGTGGAGGATTTTGGCGGCGAATCCTTGAAAATTTGGATGCAGCAGCAAAAATTTAGTATTGCAGAATTCTTGCGAATTGCGATCGCCACTACAGAAAGTTTACAACAAATTCACAGGACCCACATCATTCACAAAGACATTAACCCTTCAAATATTGTCTTCAATCCAGCTAACGGACAACTCAAAATCATCGATTTTGGCATTTCCACGCAGTTAACGCGCGAGAATTACACCATCAAAAATCCCAACATTTTAGAGGGAACTCTTGCTTATATGTCGCCGGAACAAACCGGCAGAATGAACCGAAGTTTAGATTACCGCACGGATTTTTATTCCCTGGGGGCTACCTTTTACGAACTGTTGACAAACAAATTGCCTTTTGACACTCAGGATGTGCTGGAATTGGTACACAGTCATCTCGCTAAACAGCCGTTATCTCCATCTCAGGTGAATCCCGAAATTCCGCAAATTGTTTCCGATATTGTGATGAAGTTGATGGGGAAAAATGCTGAGGAGCGGTATCAAAGTGCTTTGGGAATTAAAACCGATTTAGAAGAATGCTTGAATCAATTGCACAGCAATAATACAATATCACTTTTTCCGTTAGCTTGTCAAGACATTTCCGACAAGTTTCAAATACCCCAAAAACTTTACGGCAGGGAGCGAGAAATTGCAACTATTTTAACTGCTTTCGATCGAGCTTCCGACCAAAGCCAAATGTTTATGATTGCTGGTTATTCTGGCATTGGCAAAAGCGCGATCGTGCAAGAACTGTATAAACCGATTACTCAAAAGCGCGGCTATTTTATTTCCGGCAAATTCGACCAATATCAGAGGAATATTCCCTACAGTGCTGTTGTCATCGCCCTGCGAGAATTAGTCAAGCAACTATTAGCTGAAAGTGAAGCAAAACTCCAAGAGTGGCGGCAAAAATTATTCACAGCTTTAGGGATAAACGGTCAAGTCATAATTGATGTAATTTCCGAAGTAGAGTTAATAATAGGCAAGCAACCAGCCGTACCAGAGGTAGGGCCGAGCGAGAGCCAAAATCGTTTTAATTTAGTGTTTCAAAATTTCATTACAGTCTTTATTAAACCAGAACATCCTCTGACTGTATTTATAGACGATTTGCAGTGGGCTGATGGCGCTTCTCTCAAGTTAATCGAACTGTTAATGAGCGGTAGGACACCTGGTTTGTTTCTAATTGGCGCGTATCGGGATAACGAAGTTTCTCCCGCTCATCCGTTAAACTTGACAATTGAAGAAATTATCAAAAATGGAGCTAGTGTCGATCGCATTTTTCTGTCGCCTTTGGATTTAGCCACGGTTACTCAACTGATTGGCGATGCCCTGAATTGCCCGGAAGCAAGAGTCAAGTCCCTTGGCGAGTTAGTGTTTTTCAAAACGGGCGGTAATCCTTTCTTTATGAATGAATTTTTCAAATCACTTTATACGGAAGGGCTATTACAATTTGACTTAAACGCTTTTAGATGGGAATGGGATTTAGAGGAAATTCAAGCGAGGGGATTAACTGATAATGTTGTCGAGTTGATGGCTGAAAAAATTCAACAGCAGTCAGAGAAAACGCAGGAAACGTTAAAGATAGCAGCCTGCATTGGCAATCAATTCGATCTGAAAACATTAGCCTCACTTTGCAAAAATTCTGTGGGAGAAACGGCGGAGGATTTGTACGCAGCCGTTGCTGAAAATTTAGTCGTGTTGCTGGGGAATATGGGAGATGTGGAATTAGAAATTGCAGGGAAGTTCCCCAGTACGCAATCCGTAGAATACAAGTTTGTTCATGACAGAATTCAGCAAGCCGCTTGTTCCCTGATTGATGAACAGGATAAGCCGATCGTCCACAAACAAATAGGACAACTGCTGCTGCAAAATACTCCCATCGACAAGCGAGACGAAAAAATATTTGATATTGTTAATCAATTAAATTTCGGCTTAGAGTTGATTACTTCTCAGCCAGAAAAAGATGAACTGGCAGAATTAAACCTAATAGCAGGTCAAAAGGCTAAAGCATCAACTGCTTATCAGCCAGCTTTCAACTATCTGCAAACAGGAATAAATTTGCTGACAGTAAACACTTGGCTGCTGCAATACCAGCTCAGCTTGCAACTACATCAAGAAGCCGCACAGGTAGCCTACCGTTTGGGGAATTTTGAGCAAATGGAAGCTTTAGCTAACCTTGTCCTAGAAAATGCTAAAACTGTTCTAGAGCAAGTCCAAATATATGAGTTAAAGATTGAACATTGCATAAGAATAAGCAAGTTTAAAGAAGGGTTTAACCTTGGATTAAAAGTGCTACATTTGCTAGGAGTTGTTTGGCCACAATCTCCAAATAACATATATATAAAAGCGGAACCTTACAACTTAATTAACCTGCCCAAAATGACCGATCCAGAATCTCTAGCAGCTATGTCGATTCTGGGAGGAATGATAGGAATCGGCTATATAGGTATTCCAGAATTATTAGTGCCACTTGTGTTAACACAGATTGATTTATCTATTAAATTTGGCAATGCTCCTAAGTCTAGTTTTGCTTACGCAAGTTACGGAGTCATATTGTGTACAACTATACAAGATATTGAAAGTGGCTATAAATATGGAAGATTAGGTTTAAGGTTAGTAGAAAAATTAAATGCCAAATACCTGAAGGCTGGAGTTTTAGATATATTTGGCAATCATATATTGCATTGGAAAAAGCATCTTAAGGGAAGCTTGTCAATTTTAAAAGAGGCTTATTTCTGCGCTGTTGAAACAGGGAATATAGATTTTATTGGTTATTCTACTTTTGATTATTGTTTTAATGCCTACTCAGTAGGATGTGAACTTAAAGACTTAGAAAAAGAGTTAATTTATTTTTATGAAATACCGACCAATAAAAAAAACAATACTTGCTTGACTTGGTTAGCAATGTATTTACAAATTATTTTTAACTTATTAGGTAAGGCTGACAATCCAACTCAGCTAATAGGAGAGTTTTATAACGAAGAGAAATTTCTACCACTTCAGCCACTTCAGCTAGGATTGAGCGATAGACAAGGACTTTTATTGCTTTATCTAAATAAGTTGATATTGTGCTATTTGTTTGGAAAGTCCCAGGAAGCTGCTAAAAATGCAGTAGTTGCAGAACCATATTTAGATGGTGTGATGGGAATGACAGCTATACCTATCTTCCATTTTTATGATGCTCTAGCGCATTTAAGTGTATTTGCTGATTATTCAAATTTTGAAAAAGAAAATGCTCTCAAGCGGGTTAATGCTAATCAAGAAAAAATGCAGGTATGGGCGCATCACGCTCGCATGAATTACTTACATAAATTTTATCTAGTTGAAGCTGAAAAAGCGCGAGTTTTGGGGCAAGTTGTGGAAGCGATCGACTATTACGATCACGCAATTTCCCTCGCCAAAGAAAACGAGTACATCCACGAAGCCGCCCTCGCTTACGAACTCGCTGCCAAGTTCTATTTATCCAGGGGTAAAGAATTAACAGCCAAAGCTTATATGCAGGAAGCTCGCTACTGCTATCAACTCTGGGGTGCGGTGGCTAAAGTTAAAGATTTAGAAACGCGATATCCGCAATTATTTACCATCGAGCAACCTACACATAAAAACATTTCAACCACTACATTAACCAGGGGCAGCCGTTCTACTTCTTCCTTGGATATCGCTACAGTCATGAAAGCTTCCGAGGCCATTTCTGGGGAAATTGTACAGGATAAATTACTCTCCAGATTGATGAAAATTTTGATTGAAAATGTCGGCGCTCAAAAAGCATATTTAATTTTAGAAACCGAGAAAAAATTGCTGATTGAAGCTGAAGGTGTAATGAATGATGAACAGATAACAGTGCTGCAATCTGAGCCTGTTGAAAATTGCCCGGAACTTTCCGAAGCTATTATCAATTATGTCGCTAGAACCAAAGAAAATTTAGTGTTAAATGATGCCACTCGTGAAGGTAACTTTACGAATGATCCTTACATCAAATCACGTCAGCCTAAGTCTATTTTGTGTGCCGCTTTGATGAATCAAGGTCAACTCAGTGCTATTGTTTATCTCGAAAATAACCTCACTACACAAGCTTTTACGCCCGATCGCCTGGAAGTATTACAATTGCTATCTGGACAAGCAGCGATCGCACTTACCAATGCTAAACTCTACGCGGAAGTCAAGGAACGCGAAAACCGACTGACTCAATTTATCGACGCTATGCCAATTGGGGTAGCCGTGCATGACACCACCGGACAAATTACCTACGCAAATCAGACGGCACATCAACTAAGTGCTATTCCCACAATACCCGAAGCAAATACTGAGAAATTAGCAGAAGCTTGTCAACTTTATCTCGCGGGAACTAACGAGTTATATCCCGCCGCACAAATGCCAATCGTGCGTTCTTTGGCGGGTGAAACGGTTAAAGTAGATGATATCGAGTTCCACCGACCTGATAAGATTGTTTCTTTAGAGGTTTCTAGCACTCCAATTGTTGACGAAACAGGTAAAATTAATTATGCGATCGCCACATTTCAAGACATCACCGATCGCAAACAAGCCGAAAAGCTGCTAGCCGACTACAACCGCACCTTAGAACAGCAAGTGAGCGATCGCACTCTCGAACTTCAGCGAGAAATCATCGAGCGACAACGAGCCGAAGACGCAGCACAAGCAGCCAACCGAGCAAAAAGCACATTCCTGGCAAATATGAGCCACGAATTGCGGACTCCCCTCAATGCAATTCTGGGTTTTTCCCAACTGTTGAATCGTTCTTCTAACCTATTGCAGGAACAGCAAGAACACCTGAGTATTATCACCCGCAGCGGAGAACATTTGCTCGAACTGATTAACCAAGTATTAGATTTGTCCAAAATAGAAGCGGGACGCACGACTCTCAACCAGACCAATTTTGACCTCCACCGCCTGCTGGACGACATCGAAAATATGTTCCAACTTCCGGCACAAAATAAGGGATTGCAGTTATTAGTAGAGCGGATGCCAGACGTTCCCCAATATGTGCAAACTGATGAAATAAAATTGCGCCAAATCTTGATTAACTTGCTTTCTAACGCGATTAAATTTACCTCCGAAGGCTGCATTTATGTAAAAATTAAATATCAGGATTTTGCTCAGCAAATCTGGTTTGAGATAGAAGACACAGGAGATGGAATTGAGGCTAGTGAATTAGACAAGATATTTGAAGCTTTTGTTCAAACCAAAACCGGGGAAGAATCGCAACAAGGAACAGGATTAGGTTTAACGATCGCACGTTCTTTTGTGCAGTTAATGGGCGGTGAAATGACAGTCAGTTCTCGTGCTAGAGGCGGTACTATCTTCAAATTTGACATTAAAGTTAATCCAGTTGAAAGTGCCGATCGCCAACGGGAACAGCCAACCAGACGAGTTATTGCGATCGCACCCAATCAACCCCGCTATCGAATTCTCGTTGCAGACGACGCTTTTGACAACCGCCAACTGCTAGTTAAACTGCTTTCCGCGATCGGTTTTGAAGTCTACGAAGCCACAAATGGGATGGAAGCAATAGAAAAGTGGGAGCAATATTCGCCGCACTTAATCTTTATGGATATGCGGATGCCGGTGATGGATGGGTATGAAGCAACCAAACAAATTAAAGCCAAAGTATCATCAAGATCCACCATTGTTAACGGCGGGGATATCGAAAGTCAAGCAACAGCAATTATTGCCATAACAGCCAGTAGTTTTGAGGAAGATAAAGCTATGATTCTTTCTATCGGCTGCGATGATTTTATTCGCAAACCATTTAGAGAAGCAAACATATTTGATGATCTGCACAAATATATCGGGGTGAAATTCGTTTTTGAAGAACTAAATGCTGCGCCCACTTTAACAGAAAATGAAGTGAATGTATTGACAAAAACTGCTTTTTCTGAATTACCTCCAGAGTTAGTAGCCAATCTCCAGCAAGCCATTAGCAACCTCGATTTAGAACAGATGCAAACAGTCATCAATCAAATTCGCGAAATCAATCAGCCCTTAGCTAGGGCGAGCGCAGCTTGCATTAAAAATTTTCAGTACGAACAGTTGCTAAACTTAATACACACATTGAGGGATGAGACATGAACAAAAACCTCAGTTTTACCAGCGAAGAAAGTATTTTAGTTATTGATGATTGTCCTGAGAATTTAAAACTTTTAAGCGGGATACTATCTGTCGCTGGGTATAAAGTTCACCTAGCTCCCAGTGGGAAATTAGCTCTAAACTTTATCAATGCCAACTTACCAGACTTAATTTTACTCGATATTATGATGCCTCACATGGATGGCTACGAAGTCTGCGAGCAGCTCAAAGCTACTCCGAAAACTCAAGATATTCCAATAATTTTTATCAGCGCTTTGCAAGAAGTTTTCGATAAGGTAAAAGCATTTTATCTGGGCGGAGTAGACTATATTACAAAACCTTTTCAACAACAAGAAGTTTTAGTGCGCGTGGAAAACCAATTACGTATAAAAAGGATGTCTAAACAACTCATAGACCAAAATATTCTCGAAGAGCGCAACCGTATGGCGCGGGAAATTCACGACACCTTAGCGCAAACTTTTGCAGGCATTATCATACATTTGGGAGCAGCAGAGCGGGTAATAGCAGCCAATCCCGAACAAGCACAAGCACACATGAAAACAGTCTGCGAATTAGCTCGTTCTGGACTTGCTGAAGCACGGCGATCCGTAGAATCTTTGCGCCCGCAACTGTTAGAAGATGGCGATTTGTATAGCGCTCTCAACCAAATTGCAAAACAAATGTCATCAGATACTGATACGCGCACTATTTTAGAAGTAGTTGGCACAGCCTATTCCCTACCATTAGAGGTAGAAAATAACCTGTTGCGAATCGGGCAGGAAGCATTAACAAATATTTTCAAATATGCCAAAGCTACAGCGATCAAAATTGAGTTGGTTTACGAAACATCCAAGTTCCTTTTGCGGGTGAAAGACAACGGAAAGGGATTTGATACAGAAAGTATCTGTTTTAGGAATGGCTTTGGTTTATTGGGCATGAGAGAACGCGCCGATCGCATTAACGCGCAGCTAACTGTAAACAGCCACCCCGGAAACGGAACAGAAGTTATAGTTTCAGTTAATCGCCAGTAAAGTAAGGTGCACATTTCGCACCATATAGCAATCCTAAATAAGTAGTAAATTTTTTACCCCACCCCCACCCTCCCCTTACCAAAGGGAGGGAGTAAGAAATTCACAAATGATTTAGGATGACTATATAGCAATCCTCGCATCATTTGCATAATTATTGTAGGGGCAATCCCACGCCCGGTTGCCCGATAGATAGCGGGTAGGCAAAGAAAGGCACTACCCTACAAATTTATCTGAATCATTTAGGATGACTATAGATAGTAAGTTTGTCGTGAGATTTTCAGTTTTTTTAAAAAAAATTAACAGGTAAACATGATTAACCAATCAAATATTATTCGCGTTTTAATTGCCGACGATCATTATATTGTGCGGCAAGGTTTAGTGGCGCTGCTGAATCATGAATCAGATGTTAAAGTTGTGGCGCAAGCAAGCAACGGGCAGGAAGCTGTGACAATGTTTCGCGAATATCAGCCGGATGTAACGCTGATGGATATGCGGATGCCCCAAATGGATGGAGTCGCCGCCATTGCTGCGATTTGTGCGGAGTTTCCCAACGCCCGGATTGTGGTGCTGACGACTTATGATGGCGATGAAAACATCTATCGCGGATTGCAAGCTGGTGCAAAGGGCTATCTGCTGAAGGATGCGGAACCAGAGGAGCTTTTAGCAGCAATTCGGGCGGTTTTTGAGGGTAAAAAGTACATTCCGCTGGCAGTGGGTGTTAAGTTAGCCGATCGCCTGAGTGGGCCTGAATTGAGCGATCGCGAATTAGAAGTCATCCGCCTCATAGTCGCGGGTAAAAGCAACAGCGAGATTAGTGAAGTTCTGCACATCAGCGAAAGCACCGTCAAGTTTCACATCAACAATATTTTGAGCAAAATGGGAGTTAGCGATCGCACGCAGGCAGCAATTTCCGCCTTAAAACGGGGGATTGTCAGCCTGTAGTTTAATGAGCAGTATTTTTTT
This sequence comes from Microcoleus sp. BR0-C5, assembly GCF_036705045.1. Taxonomy (NCBI): domain Bacteria; kingdom Bacillati; phylum Cyanobacteriota; class Cyanophyceae; order Oscillatoriales; family Microcoleaceae; genus Microcoleus; species Microcoleus sp. BR0-C5. The sequence goes on along the minus strand of NZ_JAUBTR010000019.1, from coordinate 28,516 downwards.
TACACATAAATATAGGAATCCTAAATCATTTGTGAATTTCTTACTCCCTCCCCTTGATAAGGGGAGGGTTGGGGTGGGGTAAAAAGTTGACGACTCATTTAGCATTGCTATATGACTATTATGACTGCAAATAATGATAAATAAGACCTTAAGTTTTATGTAAAAACTTTTTAGTAAGGCTAAGCTGGAGCTCCTAGGACAAATTAGCCCTGCTCAAAAAAAATGCTTTATTCATTTTTGTCCAAATCTCAAGTCAAAGTCCGCGTTTTAAAACAGTTTGCAGCCGCTATTTCGGCGTCTTTAGCTCTTAGTGCAATAACCAGTTTGAAACCCTCGCCGGTATTAGCAGCTAGCAATATCCCCCCCGCCAATCAAACTTCGACTCAGCTAGCCGCAAAACCTGATTCTAGCTTGCAGCTAGGGCAGTTACGCAGCACTGTTCCCGTGCAGACAATGCAGCTCGATCCGGGTGGATTTATCCCGATCGCGATCGGCGGTATGATAATTATTCTGGTGCTGCCATTATTTTTTGGCGGATTGGTAGTAATTGGCGATCGCGAAGTTGGCATTGTCAGTAAAAAGTTTAGCTTCGGCGGCAAGTCTTTACCGCCCGGAGATTTAATTGCCTTAAACGGAGAAGCTGGATATCAAGCTGATACTTTGCCCCCCGGTTGGCATTGGGGTTATTGGCCTTTGCAGTACAACGTTCGCAAAGAGTCTCTGACTGTGGTTCCCCAAGGTGAAATTGCTCTCATTATCGCAGCAGGTGGTCAGTCAATTCCGCCGCAGCGCATCCTCGGCAAAATCACAGAATGCGACAATTTTCAAGATGCTCGCAAATTCCTCAAAGGCGGCGGCGAAAAAGGTAGACAACTAGGTATCGTGACTGGCGGTAGCTATCGAATTAATACAGCATTATTTACAGTAATTACAGCGGCAAATGCTGCCAAACACGGGATGACAGCCGAACTATTAAAGCTGTACAAAATTGCCCCAGATAAAGTGGGGATTGTCACAACTTTTGACGGCGTTCCCATTCAAGATGGCGAAATTGCCGGCCCGATTATCCCGAATCACGACAACTTCCAAAACGCGCAAAAATTTATCGCCGCCGGCGGGCGGCGCGGTTTGCAGGAACAGGTTTTGCTTTCCGGTTCGTGGAACTTAAATCCTTGGTTTGTCGGGGTTGACCAAGTGGCGATGACCGAAATCCCGATCGGCTATGTCGGCGCGGTTATTTCCTATGTTGGCAAAACCTCGGAAGATGTGAGCGGCGCTGCTTTCACTCACGGAAATTTAGTAAATGTCGGCAACAAAGGGGTGTGGGTGACTCCTCTTTATCCAGGCAAACATCCGCTGAATACGCGCATTTTGAAAGTAGAGTTAGTGCCGACCACAAATATTGTTTTGAATTGGTCTGGCAAAACAGAAAGGCACAGTTATGATTCTAAACTTTCCTCTTTAACCGTGCGTTCTCAAGACGGTTTTGCCTTTGATTTAGAAGTAGCTCAGATTATTCACGTTGGAGCTCTGGATGCTCCGAAAGTCATCTCTCGCGTCGGTTCAATGCAGAATTTAGTAGACCACGTTTTGCAGCCGACAATTGGGAATTATTTCCGCAATTCGGCTCAAGCTTATTCTGTATTAGATTTTCTCTCCGCAAGAAGCGGCAGGCAAGCGGAAGCCGCCGAGTATATCAAAGCAGCTTTGCGTACCTACGACGTGCAGGCAATTGATACTTTAATCGGGGATATTTTGCCGCCTGCAGAGTTGATGCAAACTCAAACCGATCGCAAAATTGCTGAGGAACAGTGTAAGACTTATGAGGTGCAGCAATTAGCACAAACTCAGCGGCAACAATTGGTGCGGGAAACGGCGCTGGCTGAGATTCAACAAGAGATGGTGAAATCCGAACAAGGCGTGAAGATTTCTGAGTTGAAAGCGAATTCTCAGGTTAAACAAGCTCAAGGCGAAGCTGAGTCGATTCGGGTGAAGGGAAATGCTCAAGCTGAAGCTTATCGCGCGGGTGTGGTAGCTTTGGGAGGTTCTGGTTATACGGCTTTGCAGTTAATGCAAATTATAGGCGATCGCAACGTGCGAGTTGTGCCGGATGTTGCGGTTAGCGGCAACGGTAGCGGCGGCGGTTTGGTGGACGGTTTGCTGGGAATGATGTTGTGGAATCAAACGGGCAAAAATGGAGAAAATGGAGGAGAATTACCTGTCGTTAACCTACAGATATCGGAACCTGCATCCAAGTTACCGGTAGCCAAGGTGAATTCTGTTAAGCCGCCGGCATCTCGCCCTAATTCCCCTGTTGCGAATGCTGAGGCTGATATTAATTCGCGGTTTGATGAATTGCCGTTTGACGATCGATCTTTTAGTTAGGCTGTGCCGTTTGTACGATAGAATACTCATATACCCTGACTTCTTAAAGAAGTCAGGGTATCTAACGATTAACTCCCCACTTTGTGTTCATTGGCTAAGCGATCGCACTCAGCTTCTTCCATCGCAATATCGGCATCAATTTGCTCTTTATTGGCGTAGTAGTAAGCTAATGCTGCATGAACTTGTGCTAAATTTAAGTGGGGAATTTCGGCAATAATTTTTTCTGGTTTCATCCCCATTTTGTACCAAACAGCGATTCGTTGAACTGTTATTCTAGTGCCTGCGATGCGGGGGCGATTTCCACAGGTTTCTGGTGTAGAAATGATGAGAGTGCCAATATCAGTTAAAGTTGGCATAGATGAATCTGGGGTTAAAAATTAGAATTTGAGTATAGCATAAATTTATTAATTTTTTGAGCTATAATCAAATCAACTTGCCCTAAGTGTTCCACAAGATAAGAAGCGAGAGGATTTGCTATGTTAACTACTGTTCGAGAAGTTTACGATCGCGTTCTGTCTACCCTTTCACCAAAGGATAGACTGCGCTTGGCAACTCTTATTCTCAACGATTTGGTGCAGCAAAATCTGTCGGTTGTCGATGAAAGCGAGACTTGGACTGAGGAAGATAAACTCGATGTGACGGCATTTTCTTTGCAGTACGCGGCCACCATTTTTTCTGAAAATGAGGAGATGTAATAGTGTCTTTTAATCCTGGTGATGTGGTGACAGTTGATTTTCCTGGTGTCACTGGCATTAAACGTCGTCCGGCTGTAATTCTATCATCAGTTACCTATAACACAACCCGCCGCGATGTAATAGCTGGACTCCTGACTACACAGACAACTGCTTTAGGTTTAACTGATTATATACTCCAAGATTGGGCCGCCGCAGGTTTACGAGTCGCTTCAGTTTTTCGCAGTTTTATTGTCACTCTACCCCCATCTTCCAACTTAGTTCTAATTGGTCATCTGTCACAACGTGACTGGAAGGAGGTTCGTGCTTGTTTGAAAGTCGCTCTTGCGGATTGGGAATGATATAATTGTTACTGTTTGACTAAGAAACGTTCGATAACATACTCACATAGAGTAGTTGGTTCGGGAATGAGTAAACCATCTTTTCGCAACCCTTCTAAGTGAAATTCGATCGCTTCTTTAATTTGCTGCTGTACTTCTGCAAGGGTAGCGCCTGTGGCTGCACATCCGGGTAAATCTGGCGCATAAGCTGAATAAGCTGTTCTCCATTTAAATTGTGTGTCAAAAATCACTCAAATTATTGTGGGATGGGCTTCTAGCCCGTCCCGAATATGCAATTTAAACGCGCAACAGCTTAGTTATTGGGTGTTTTTTCAATGACAATGGCATAACGCATCATTTAGTCTAGAATTTAGAGTAGATTAGGATTGACGCACTGACCAAAGAAACCGGGTTTTTACCGAATCTGATGACTACAACCAAATATTTCGTAAAAAACCCGGTTTCTGAACCCCAAACAGTTTGTGTTGGCCAATTGCTATGACGCGAATTTCGCGAGTCTAGTGCTTGAAGAGTGATATCAAGGTGTAACAGGTAATGAAATGACGAACAGCCGATAACTTCGTTAAAAAAGGTTCGATAAAAAAGACTTGACAAGGGGCTGAAATCGTTATTATATATTACAGCGTACACAAGTCTTCATAAGAGTCGGTAGCCCCCACCAGTACCCCAAGTCCGATCCATAACCATCCAAACTCAGCGGTAGATGGCCTATTGGTGCTTGCAAATTAAAGGTCAGATCCGTGTAATTCAACCACTTGCCTCCTTTTCGCCAACCGATCCGATCGCCTATCTTACACTCCGTCTCACGATCAAGTTTACCCCCCACTTCTAACCAAATTTTCTTCTGGACGCTAAAGCCAAAACGACCCTGACTATATTTTACCCAAAGTTGGTCGATCGTCCGTAAATCATCGCAAGGAAAATTCTTGATATACTCCCCATTTAAGTAACCTTTCTCTTGAGGATTTTCTAGCAAGCAACGGTGTGTTTCTTGCTGCGCTTCTTTCCACTTCCCTGCTGCTAATAAATCCCGCAGATGAGAATAGTCAATACCCCGCGCCGATTTAAGCTGTACCGAAACAGCGGCAACCGTTGACGGAATTGGTTCCCGCAGATAACTCAACCAATCTTGCATCGACTGCGGCCGTTTTTGCGGATCGGATGCCATCCCTTTTTCTATTGCTAAACTTACCCAATCTTTAACCCCAAAATTTTTCGCAGGTGGCAATGCTTCATTTCTAAAATGCCGATTGATGGAAGCTGTTGGCACTTGTCCCGTTACCGCATAATATAAAGATGCAGCCAAAGCATAAATATCAACCGTTGGTTTACCACTACCTTCGATATGCTGTTCCCAAGGAGCAAAAGCAGGGTTATGAGGATGTCTGCTACTAATAATAGTTGGCATTAATTCATTCGCCAGACCAAAATCAATTAATACCGCTTGCCCATTGGGACGCAACATAATATTACCCGGATGGGCATCTTGATGGACAATTCCGGCTTGGTGAACATCACTTAATGCTTCTCCAATTTGGCGGATAATTGCCACTGCTTCTGTATCCGGGAGTCGTCCCTGTTGCTGTACGGTATTATATAAACTTTGCCCGACGACTAAATCCATTACCAAACAGTAAAGGCCTTTTTCCTCAAACAAATCGCTAATGCGGACAATTCCAGGGTGCGCGTTTTGGCAAAATTTTGCTAAGATTTGCCCTTCGCGGATAAATCTACGAACAAAGTTGGCGTATTCCGCGTCATTTTGCAAACTCAGATTCGGTGTTTTGAGGACAACTTGATAGTTAAGTTGCAAGTGTGTGGCCTTGTAAGTCATGCCAAATCCCCCCATTCCCAGGATAGTGTCGATGCGGTAGGGGCGAGTTTTGAGGATTTGTCCGGGCGTCCACAGCATGGCAGGTTGTTTAAATTCTATTTAGTTGCTAATTATGATAAACTGTCTCGCCTTTAAAAAGCAATAAAAAGGAAGCCTTCTCAGGATTTACGCACTCCGATTAAAGAAACCGGGTTGTTAGAAAATATCTCGGTGACAATGCGTCTTACCGTAAAAACCCGGTTTCTGGACTAAAGTCCTTACTACAAAGAAAAATATGTTTTTCAAAATTAGCAAATTGTGAAGTAATTGGTCAACTGCGAATTTGTCTTACCGATCGCAGTACAATCGATCGATATTGCATCTGAGGAATCTCCCCATGTCAGAACCGTTTTCTACTGAGATTAGCGATCGCATCTGCGCTCACATGAACGAAGACCACGCTAGTGCTGTAGTGCTGTACGCTCAAGCATTTGGCCACCAACCAGAGGCAACGGAAGCTCAAATGCTCGCTATTGATGCCAACGGCATGGATTTAACCGCTAAAGTCAATGACGAAACAGTGCCCGTCAGAGTAAATTTCGATCGCACTTTAAAAGACGCCGAAGATGCTCACCACACTCTCATTGAAATGGTGAAACAAGCTCGAAAAGTTGCTAAGTAGCCAATTGCGTACTATTTTGTTATAATTTTAACGTTTGCAGTACGGACTTTAGTCGGGTTCAATAGTTGTTAAGAACTCAAGTTCTTAGTAAAAACCTTTAGTTAGGTTAATCTTTTTTAAAGACTAAAGTCCGTACTGCAAAAAAAATAATAAAGTTTAATTTTACTCTAAAATATCAAATAAAATGACCGAAAATTACCCCAAATCCCAAGAATTAGATGTCGTCAAGGGCAGTAAAAATAACCATTTCGAGGCACTGGTAAAACGACTAGATTTGATGATTCGTGCCCGCTATTCGCTGCTGTACATTGTCGGCGCGGAGGAGGAACCAGTCGAAGCTGTAATTGCCCAAGTAGCGCTACAAGTAACTCCCGCGCGCCGAGTATTGTTCTGGGATCTCGTGCGCGGCTGGGAGGATAACGGTTCTGGGAAAGGTTCGGTAATGGCAGCACTCGATCGCGTCAGCAAAACTGCTGTTGAAGAATATACCATATTTGTCCTGCGGGATTTGCACCCAATTTTGAAATATCCATACACCGAAAAAAATGCGGCGGTAGTGCGGGAATTGCGGAATTTAACGCGGGAATTGAAGCGCAGCAAAAAAACTATAGTTCTGACTTCTCACACGCTGGAATTGCCGGAGGAATTGAAAGAAGAAGTAACTGTAATTGATTTTCCTTTGCCCAACGTACAAGAAATCGACAGTTTAATTTCCCACGTTGTGGAAAAGCCACAACAGTTGCAAGTTAGCGGTTTAGCAAGGGAACAGTTGGTTAAAGCTTGTCAAGGTTTGAGTCGCGCTAGAATCGGGCGGGTTTTGGCTAAAGCTTTGGCCGCCAAACAGCAAATTAACGAGTCAGATATTGACGGAGTTTTGGAGGAAAAACAGCAAGCAATTCGCCAAACTGGCATTTTGGAGTTTTTCAACTCCAGAGAATCCCTAAAAAGTGTGGGCGGCTTGGAGAATTTGAAACAGTGGGTAAAGATGCGGCAAGATGCTTTTACTGACGAAGCGCGACGCTACGGCATACCGAATCCTAAAGGCGTTTTGTTAGTAGGAATTCAAGGCACTGGCAAATCTTTATCTGCGAAAACTATTGCTTGCGAATGGCGTTTGCCACTGTTACGATTGGATACTGGGAGATTGTTTGGTGGCGTGGTCGGGGAAAGCGAAAGTCGCGTCAGGCAAATGATACAATTAGCAGAGGCGATCGCACCTTGCGTTTTGTGGATCGATGAAATAGATAAAGCCTTCGGCAACATTATCAGCGGTGGCGACGGCGATTCGGGAACTTCGCGCCGGGTATTCGGCAGTTTGATAACTTGGATGCAGGAAAAAACCAGTCCGGTGTTTATCGTCGCAACTGCAAATAACGTCAGGATTTTGCCGGCAGAGTTGCTGAGAAAGGGCAGGTTTGATGAAATTTTCTTCTTGAATTTGCCCTCTGAATCGGAACGACAAGATATTTTTAAAGTGCATTTGCAGCGTTTGCGGCCGACTAGATTGCGCGAGTTTGATTTGGAGATTTTGGCGAAACGCGCTGAGAATTTTAGCGGTGCAGAAATTGAACAAGTGGTAATAGATGGATTGTATCGAGCCTTTGGCACTTTTGTCAACGGACAGCGCCGGGATTTGATGACGGAGGATATTTTGAGGTCGATCGAGGATACTGTACCATTAGCTGCGATCGCGCGATCGCAAATTGAAGATTTGAAGCGCTGGGCGGCGGAAGCGGGCGCGAGAACAGCTTCTAACGATACTCACTTAATTGATGAATTGAAACGCTACAGCCAGCGGCGAAGGGATGCGGATGCGATCGACAATTAACCGAATTTAGCATTTGTTTGTAGTGAGGACTTTAGTTTTTAGTCCTGATTCACCAAAACTCACCCGCCCTCCCACACGCAACTACAAACCCAACCTAAAAATATCAGCAAAAATAGCATTTTCCCCAACCATTCTCCCCGCATCCGGCGAATCGTAAACCACTAACAGCGAATTCTTATCCCCCAAATATGGAAACAGCGACAACCCCTCAGCATTGTCCGTACCAACCTTAAAAGGCAAATCAAACAATACCTCCAAATCTCCCCCATCTTGTCCAGTAATACTGTCGCCCGATCGCCCTAAAATCCCCTTTAACCGAAAAACCCTCATCGCCCCAGATAAAGTCATCGTCGGCCCCGCTAAAACAATCAAATTTTCCCCGTTCCAGCACAATTCTCGCACGCCCAAACCGTTCAAATCAACAAAATGTTTCTTGTACAATCTCCCTCCTTCCCCAATTGCCTTAAGCCTTAAAACTCCCGCTTGGGCCTCTTCAACTTCTATTTCTAAAATTATCGCCCAACCCCGCAGCACAGGCCCCCGCAAACCAAGAAAAATCCGATTTCCGCGCACCGCCAACCCTTCAATATCAAACCCATTTTCTTTACTCGGAACCGGCACAGATAAATATAGACCGAGGTGGCTGTCATCTTTGAGTGCATCTGTCAGCAAATTGCCTGTTTCTGTCCGCTGAAGGCATCCCACTGTCAGTTGAATTTCGGGATTGTCTGAATCGGGAATTGACTCGCACAAAATCCCGTCTTTCATAGGAATGCGCGCCAGTAAATAGCGGTTGACCTCTGTCACGATTTGTGCTAATCTTTCAATGTCTTTGCCGGGGTCTTTGCCTTTAGCTTTTTTGCGTTTTGTACTGTGAGAACCCACCACCCAAAGATAATCGCTGCAGAAATCAATTCCTTCGATATCGATTTCGGATTCTCCAGGTAGATCGATAAAATCTGCGATCGCAAATCTTTGATGTTCTCCAAAAATATGAGGCGCGACAAGCGACAAACGCTCGATCGAAGTCGTTTCATCGGAACCCAGCCACAAATGGCCATCGGGAGTTAAAGCAACAGCGGATAAGTCTGTAATAATATCAGCGACTTCGCTGTTTAATTGCAGCATCAGCCGGCCGAGCAAAAAGGATTCTGGCATAATTATTAGGATCTAAACTATTCTTAGGGTAAGTCATTATAGTTAAACCTGCTTGAAACTCATAGGTTGCACCATTCTCAATCAGGCTTTTATGGGCGGGCTCGCGTGCCCAACCCATACTCCCCACAAGAAAGAAAATTCATCTGTTGTGGAACAGGCATCTTGCCTGTTGCTGACAATGGTGCAAAAAGAAAATTCATCTGTTGTGGAACAGGCATCTTGCCTGTTGCTGACAATGGTGCAAAAAGAAAATTCATCTGTTGTGGAACAGGCATCTTGCCTGTTGCTGACAATGGTGCAAGATTTGAGTTAAAACCCGCTGAAAATTAAAACAGAAAACTCAAACAGATATCCTCCTCAAGCCTCATAGCAAAAACTTCCGTTTTGGGATAAGGATTTTTAACCCCTAACGGGCCAAACGGCAGTCGGCGGTAATTATTCAGCAAACCGAACCTCCACAGACGGATAACACCCTAATTGAAACATTAACATCGCCGTTACCTTTCGTTACGATAAGGAGACAGAGAGAAAAACCTCTCATTCGTAAAATCAGAGGTAGCCATTATGAACGGTACATTTCGCGTCGGCAACCTGTTTGGGATTCCCTTCTTTGTCAACGCATCTTGGTTTTTAGTTCTGGGTTTAGTAACCTGGCAGTACGGTGGCGCATTAGCTGCCCTGTTTCCCACATTGGGCCCCGTAGCGCCCTGGATGCTGGGATTATTCACAGCGTTACTGTTATTTGCTTCCGTCTTAGCCCACGAATTAGGACACAGTTGGGTAGCCATTAAACAGGGAATTGGCGTGAAATCGATTTCGCTATTTCTGTTTGGCGGACTGGCTAATTTAGAAAGAGAATCCAAAACCCCAGCCGAAGCATTTTGGGTAGCAATTGCAGGTCCCTTGGTTAGCTTATTTTTGTCCGGTTTGTTAACAGCCATAGGCATGGGTGCTGGTCTCACAGGCCCCGCAGCCGCCATCGTCGGACTTTTAGCTTCCATCAACTTAGTTCTAGCCTTATTTAACTTAATTCCCGGTTTGCCCCTCGACGGCGGCAACATCCTCAAAGCGATCGTCTGGAAAATTACTGGCAACCCTTACAAAGGTGTAATTTTTGCTAGCCGCGTTGGTCAAATCATTGGTTGGATTGCCATTGCTACAGGCATTTTCGGCAATATCTGGAATCTAGTAATCGGTTGGTTCTTACTGCAAAATGCCGGTCAATCCGCACAATATGCCACAGTCCAAAATCAACTGGCAGGTTTGACAGCCGCAGATGCTGTTACCCCCGAAAGTCCGATCGTCTCCCAAGACTTGTCCCTCAGAGAATTTGCCAACAACTACGTGATCGGTAGCACTCAAACCTGGCGCAGGTTCCTGGCAACAGATGATGCCGGACAATTGGTAGGGGCGATCGACCTTGATGACCTCAAAACCATTCCTACCGGACGCTGGCCCGAAGTTTTAGTTAAAGAACTCCTGAAGCCGATCGAATTTTCCACCACCGTCAAACCAGAATTATCCCTCCTTGAAGTCGTCACCCTCCTAGAACAACTCAAAGTACAAGAACTCCCCGTCATTCGCGAAAACGGCGTTCTCGTCGGACTTGTAGAAAAAGCTGAAATTGCCCGCCTGCTACAAAGACGAGCCGAAGCGAACCCTGCTTAATATCCTCAGATACTTGACAAATAATAGTTAACCCCCTCGATTTCCCCTTACCAAAAGGGCGATCGGGGGGGTTAACTCTAGCTTCCCAAAAGTCAATTCAAACACTCAATTATTAGCAGCAAATCAACCATGATAATTATCAGAGTGTATAGACCTTTGAGCGAGGATTTTATCCCATCCCAAGACTATTGTGGCCGCAGCTAAAATAACTGTTTGGGGAGGAGGGCTGTTTCATTCGACCTAGGGGCCGTACCCGTGCCGGCTCTCTTGGTCTGACCTGCCGAACGAATCGTCTAGGTCGGGGGTAGGCATTCTTGGCACTACCCCTACAGCAAATTTATAGGATAAGATGCACATTCCGCCGCCGAAAGCTCCGATGCACATTGCGCCCCCTACCGCTCAATTTCATCAATCAAATCTAGTATTTTTTGATAATCAAAATTATATAGATGATTCCTCAGAACTTCCGCAAAAACATCATTATCGCTGCCGATTTCCTCAATACTTGTGGCAATCAAGTCGAAGTCAGCCTCACGGACTGCCTGTTTTAGATTCCTCGTCCATTCTGGGGAAACTTTTGGCTTGGAGTCCAGTGTAAATATTGCAGCACTATCAGATATTTTTTCTTGTACCATACTTGAACTCTGCGATAAATCATTGACTTCAGCATATGTATTGATTACTTCACCAGCACCCGCTGCGGTAACAACTTGAATATCAAACTTGAAGATAGTCCCTTGTCCCACTTCGCTCTCGACGGTAATGTCGCCGCCCATTAATCTTATGAACTCGCGGCTGATGTTTAATCCTAAACCCGTACCTGTTTGAACTTTTTTTTCTGATGAAGTTTGCACCAATAATTCAAATATGGTTTCTAATTTGTCGGGATAAATACCCACTCCTGTATCGGCTATTTCAAAAGTAATAAAAAAAAATTCTTGAGTTTCCCTAATATTTAAAAAATCTTTTTTTATAGGCTGAATTATTCCTCCTTGCTTGGAGCATACAGTGACTATAACTGAACCATTGTGGGTAAATTTAACCGCATTATCTAATAGATTAATTAGCACTTGTCGCAACTTAACATCATCAGTTTCTACGTATTGGGGAACATCGGCAGAGCAGTCAATAATTAATTGCAGTTTTTTATTTTTTATTGAAATTTTAAACATATTTTGCACGTCGCCCAGCAAGCGGTACAAGTCAAAAAGTTTGGCGTTTAGTGTCATGCGCCCAGCTTCTATTTTAGATAAGTCTAAGACTTGATTGATCAGTTGGAGCAGGTGCTCTCCGCTGCGGCGAATAATTTGGATATTTTCTTTTTCCGGCAAAGTTAAATTAGCGCTGGGTTCCATTAATTGAGCGAAGCCGAGAATGGCGTTGAGGGGGGTTCGCAATTCGTGGCTCATGTTGGCGAGAAAGAGGCTTTTAGTTTTGTTGGCAGCTTCTGCGGCTTCTTTGGCTTGTTGGAGTTCTTGTTCTGCTTGTTTACGATCGCTCATATCAATGATTATGCCGTGCCAGACAATATCTCCATTTTCGCGCAATTCAGGTCGAGAATAACCTTGCAGCCATTTGAGTTTTCCCGATGCTGTCACAATCCGCCACTCGTGGGAAAATAGTTCTAGATCAGTGGCACTTTTGACAATTGCCTCGAAGTGACTGGATCGATCGTCCGGGTGCATTTGTTCGTAGAGTAAAGCAGAGTTGTTCTGGATTTCCTCCGGCTCTAATTCTTGAATTTCTCGGCACAGAGGGCTGATATATTCCATCTTGACTGAGCCGTCGGGATGCTGCACGAATATGTAAAGTTCTCCGGGAACAGTGTTCGCTAATTTATGAAACAGAGCTTCGCTTTTTTGCAAGGCTAATTGTGCTTGTTTGCGATCGCCAATATCAATCCCAAATCCAAACAAGAAATCCAGACTGCCACCTTCGTCGAGCACCGGTGTGCCGTGCCACTCGACTAACAAAGTCCGATCGTCCGAAGTGAGAATGCGATGTTCGTTAACCGTTTGCTCCCGCGCTGTTACGCCCGTAAAAATCGAATGTAATCCGGCTCGATCGCTTGGGGGTACAAATGTAGCTAAGTAATCTTTGCCTGCAACTTCTGTGGCAGTATAGCCCACAGCTTCCAGCATACAGTTATTCGCCAGCAGGATTTTACCCTCAGAGTCGATCGCCACAAAAAAAATCGGAGAATTTTCGATAATCTTTAAGTTAAAGTCGCGCTCTTGACGGATAATTTTTTCAGCTTGCTGGCGCTCCTCAATTTCGAGCTGCAAGCGGGCATTGATCGAGGCTAGCTCCCTCGTGCGATCGACTACTTCAATTTCGAGGGTACGGTTGTAGTCAGCCAATATTTGCTCTGCGTGTTTGCGAGCCGTAATATCTGTAAAAACATTAAGAACATAAAGGATATTGTCCGCACCGTCAAACACCGGCAGCGCTCGCACTTCCAAACGAATATTTTGCCCGTCTCGGCGAATTTCCATATCTTCAGCAATCACCTCGAAGCCACTCAACGCCCGCACAAACGGCATTTGCTCGGCCGGGTACAGTTGATTAGTGCCTGTTATATAAGTTTGATAAGCTTCTGGTAGCTCTTGTGCGGTAGCATCGGGCATTTCTCCCCTGCCTAATATTTGCTCTCCCGCCGAATTCATGAAAATAACTGCGCCGCCCGGATTGATCGCCGAGACTCCAACGGGCAAATTTTCTACCAGTTGGGCAAATTTTTCTTCACTTTCTGCCAAAGCTTGAAAAGACTGTTTCAGTTGATCTGCCATCTCATTGAAAGACTGCGCTAATTCGCCGACTTCCTCAAGCCTACTGACAGTAACAGCGCGATCGAACTCTCTGGCGGCAATATCTTTAGCTGCTTCATTGAGCCGCCGCAGCGGCAGCGTTACCCACCTCGCTGTCAGCACTCCAGCAATTGTCGATAGCAGCAGCGCCCCCCAACAAAGTAAAATTGTAGTGCGCGTATTTTTGTTAATTTGCCCCATGAAATCAGATTCGGGAACTGCGATCGCAATCACCCAGTTCAAACCGTAAACATCAGAAAACGGCAGCACTTCCACAAAATATTCCTGCGCGTCTCGGCTAAATTTCAGTTGCTGCCGCTGCTTAATGTCGCCAAAGCCCCCGAAGTGTTCGTACAAATATTTACCTGCGGTGCGAATGACAGGAGTTTGGCTGTCTAAAACATTTAGCCGCTGCCGTTGCTGCTTTCCCGGCATCTTTCTAAAGGGTGATTCTTGACTCGAACTGGCAACCAGCAAGCCCGATCGTTCCATCACGAAAATTTGTCCCGTTTTGCTAAACTTGATGCGATGAAGATATTGCTCAAGCTCCGAGAGTGAAAAGTCTACGGCACAAACTCCCAGCAATTTACCATTTCGATCGCGAATTGGTTGGCTGGCAGCAATAAAAACAGTCCCAGGAGTAAAACCTGGATAAATGCTCGTCCAAATCGGTTTGTTTGCTGCGACAGCTTCTTTGTACCAGGGGCGGAGACGGGCATCGTAGGTTCTGGGTTCTGCCTTTAATTTAGCGGTGCGAGTGCCTCTGCCGTCTGTAGCGTAGTACATGCTCTGAAAGTTGCTAGACTTCGAGGCGGCGACAATTTGCAAGCTGTTGTCGTGAGGGTTGCGCCAAATGCCGAGATATTCTCCTGATTTTTCCGCACCGAAGGATATCCATTCAATGCTTTTAAAAGATCGCATTTGTTGCCAGAGGAACTTCTCTCCCCGAGGCTGCGGCTTTTCTAAGTGTAAGTTTAATTCACCGCCCTCGATCGCCGAGGCGTTAAGTTGATTTACCCACTGGGTAGGTTCGAGAAAAGAAATCAGCTTTTCTTCAACTCTCTTTCCCGTCTCCGCGATCAATTTCTCGGCGAGATCTTCGACTGCTTTGTCTCCGTTGCGAAAAGACAGATACCCGACAATCCCAACGGCTGCGACGATTTGCAGCACAAAAGAGGCCACTAGAAGGTGACGCAGGGGGATTTTTATTTGGTGTTGAGAAGTTTTGCTCGCGAATCGGGGCAACGGCATAGGCTGGTGACTAATTGCTCCCTAACACTTTAACTGTTCTAGCCTGTAATTTCACTCACGGGCGATCGAGGTGTTTCCTTGCCCTCAAAACCCCTCCCACACACACACCAATCAGGAGCAAGCACGAGACTTATACAATTTGAGATTTGAGATTTGAGATTTGAGATTAAATAATTGGCGATGAATGAGGAAGCTCGTGCTTTGGAGTTTGCCGACAGTTGCATTCTTTTTTTTAAACTGGTATGACGCACTCTTGGCCCAGAATACCTCTGCCATTTTCTTGCTTTGTTCGGTTTCGTAGCTCAACCTAACCTGCTTCTTGCCTGGAACCTCGACCATCGAAACTCAACATTCATCCGTTAAATCCGCTATACAATCCCTTGGTGAACATCCATGCGTTACATCCGTTACACCCGGTACACAATCCGTTGCCGAACTTCTCTTTAACAGCTACGCGGAAAATCCCCCGCTTGTCCAAACGGATATAGCGAGGGTCGAGAATAGGTATTCTCGGAAAATATAAAGTAGTGGCAGTGGCTTTTGTCTAGCCATTGCCATCTATAGAAGCCATACTTTTTGAGGCTCACAGAAAGATTTCAGAGCCAACTCTCTGCTTGCAGTCAATGCTTGAAGCCAAACCAACCTGTTCAAGCAAGAAGTCAAAGCAAGTCGTAAAAGCCTAGGATTCTTCTTCTTCTCGATCGATTTGGCGCAGGTGAATGTGCTTGCGTCCCAGAGAGATTTCAAATTCATCTCCTGGCTGGAGTTCCATCTGTTTGGTGTAGGCCGCTCCAATCAGTAAGTTGCCGTTAGATTGAACGCTAATCCGATAGCTGGCAGAGCGTCCGCCGCGTCCATTGCCGTTTTGCTTCCCGTCTAGCTGAATGCCTTCTGCATCAATCAGCGCATTCAGGAATTTCATCATGTTGACCCGTTCTACGCCGTTCTTGGTAACGGTGTAGTAGCCACAGGCTCTAGCTTTTTCTTCCTTGGTAAGGTTCTCTAGGTCTTTGACCTTTTTGATCAGATCTTCGCCTTCAAGGGGTTCGATATTTTTCTTTTTAGCCATTTACTGAGTCCTGAAATATTCAACTGGTGTACGGATTTTTTCTCGGTTGGTTTTTAGTTTGACCAAGAAACTTTAGCTTTATAGCTGGTCGTAAAACCATATTACACCGATCGGCTCAATTGTTAACCACTATTATCTAAATATTTTTAACAACCTGCAGTCTTTCTTGAGGAGTAGCGGCAGCCGGTGCGAGCAATCTCTAAACTCGGTAGCATAAGCTATCAGCTATCAGCTAGCTAAATATTTGCCCCGCTCTTAAAATCCCATGAAGTTAACCACACGCGGACACTACAGTGTCAAAGCATTACTGGATCTAAGTTTGCAACCTCGCTTTGGCCCGACATCGGTGAAATCGATAGCGAAGCGACAGGAGTTACCTGCTCCGTATCTAGAAAAATTGCTGATTGAAATGCGACGAGCCGGTTTAGTCCAATCTGTTCGGGGTTCCCAAGGTGGATATCAATTAGCCCGCATGCCCGCTCAAATCTCTTTAGGACAAATCTTAGAGGCTGTAGGTGAAACTATTGAACCTTTACCTCGACATTTTCCCGACGCGACGCAAGCAGAGGACTGGGTAACATTCAGTTTGTGGAACCGATTGCACAAAAAACTTGCCGAAGCGCTGTACAGTATTTCCCTCGAAGACTTATACTATGATGTCCGCAGTTGGCAAGCGGCTCTTGGGGAAGAAACTAGCTTTATCATTTAAATGGTAAGTTCATTCATTCGATCGGCAGCAAGCACACATGGACGCAACACTTGTTACTTACTTTGGTGGCTGTCACTGCGGAGCTGTCCGCTTCCGTGTCGCCGTTGACAAACACGAAGCATCTGATTGCAACTGCTCTATCTGTAAAAAGAAGGGATTTTTGCACCTCATTGTGCCACCGGAACGTTTTACCTTGCTCAGTGGCGAAGATGTTTTGACCACCTATACATTTAATACAGGAACTGCTCAACATACTTTCTGCCGAATTTGCGGCATTCACTCGTTCTATCGCCCCCGATCGCATCCCGATCATTTCGATGTCAACGTCCGCTGTCTTGACGACTATGCCATTGAACACTTTCAGATCCTACCCTTTGACGGTGTTAATTGGGAGCTGAACGTACACTTGCTGGGCGACGAAAGTAATCTCAGCCGTTAAAATTGCAGCTCAAAAATCTTGCCTCCGCAAGGGTAGCAGTAGTTAAAACCTGCGCTACCATTGCGATCGCTCCTGCTCGGCCGGACTATCAAGTTTGACACAATATATAATGATGCCGGATGAATTTCCTGTTTTGATGTTAGCTGCGGTATTAGATTATTCGATCGGCGATCCTTGGGGTTGGCCACATCCGGTGCAGGCGATGGGTTGGGCGATCGACCGCTATACTCGACTTGTCTTTAATATATGGAATAATCCCCCAGGCAAAATGCCTGAAGCAGAGGATAGTCCCGCTGGCGAGCCGCACAAACTGCTGCTACGATGTGCTGGTACAATACTAGCGATCGGGCTGATTGTAGGCAGTTATACTGTCAGTTGGTCGAGCGTCCAAGCTGCTAGTTGGGTAGATCCTCTTTTAGGTATTGCCATACAGACCATTTTGCTGGCAAGCTGTTTTGCAGGTCGCAGTTTGAGGGCAGCAGCAGAGGATGTGCTAGCACCTTTAAATGTTGGAGATTTAGTCAAGGCGCGAGAAAGGTTGAGCCTTTACGTCGGCCGGGATACCGAAAACTTATCCGAGCCAGAAATTCTGCGAGCATTGTTAGAAACTGTAACAGAGAATGCAGTCGATGGTGTGACAGCACCGCTATTTTATGCCTTACTTGGGTTCGCTCTGCCGCATCTATTATTAACTGTTACCGCTGCGCCGATCGATCCTAACTCGATGTGGGCGAGTGCTATAGTCCCCTTGGCGATCGCTTACAAAGCAGCCAGCACATTAGATTCTACGATCGGCTACAAAGAAGCGCCATACACAGATTTAGGATGGTTTAGCGCCAAACTAGAAGACGTGCTGACGTGGATTCCTTGCCGGCTAACAGTGATTACTTTAGCCGTTATATCGGGCAAACCGATTTACATTTGGCAGATTTGTCAGAGAGATGCTGTTAAAGATGCCAGTCCCAATTCCGGTTGGAGCGAGTGCGTTTACGCCGCCATCTTGGGAGTGCAACTAGGAGGTACTAATTCCTATCGCGGAGTTCTCAAACACAAACCGCTGTTAGGCGAGCCGGTTCACCCTATCACAGCGCCGCTAATTTGCCAAGCATTGCAATTAACTCGGTATTGCTTTCTGATTTGGTTGGGACTATCATTGCTTTTTTATACCTTATTAGGTTTGAGCCGCTAACTTATGACCTCACTAGAACAGTCCAGGAGGCATAAATAACGTATTTCTGTGATTGTTCGCGCTCAGCCAAGCAATCGCAGCATCTGCTTTTCATCCGTTCGGGGTAAGTCCTGCAGAAGACAGAGATCCGCCACCGACAGCAGCAAAAAAAGTTTTGACCTTTGTTCAAACCCCCAGATTCATCTGTCAAGTCAATCTCAAATCTCAAATCTCAAATCTCAAATCTCAAATTGTTCGATATGCCAACAGCCAACAATTAGCTCGCAGCAACCAATGACTAAAATTATCCAAATTTTATCGCCTGATGAAGTGAGGCGCACTCTCACCCGCGTCGCTTCCCAGATTGTCGAAAAATCAGGGAATCCCTCGGAGTTAGTGCTGTTGGGCATTCATAGTAGAGGAGTGCCTTTAGCTCAAATTTTGGCAGATCAAATTGAAGTCCTCGAACAAGTCAAAGTACCCGTGGGCGCTTTGGATATTACCTTTTACCGAGATGACTTGGATCGAGTTGCGATGCGGACACCGGCTAAAACAGAAATTCCTTTCGATTTGACGGGCAAAACTGTGGTGTTGGTAGATGACGTTATATATAAAGGCAGAACGATTCGAGCGGCTTTGAATGCGGTCAACGATTATGGGCGGCCGGAGAAAATTTGGTTAGCGGTATTAGTCGATCGTGGCCACCGAGAAGTACCGATTCAGCCGGATTTTACGGGTAAAAAGTTGCCGACTGCAAAGGAAGAACAAGTTAAGGTTTACGTTCAAGAACTCGACGGGCGCGACGGAGTGGAGTTAATTAAGGGATAATACGATTTGAGATTTGAGATTTTAGATTGGGCAAAACTGACAATCAAGCATCCGGGATACAAGCCCCCGGATTCATCCGTCCAGAAATAAAAAACCTGTATCCGATAAAGGAGCCCCCGAATTTATCCGTGGGGTCAATGCTTCAATTCTAAAATCTAAAATCTAAAATCTAAAATCTAAAATCGATTGACTGTTCGACTAAATTAGTATATTTTGGGCGGGCTAGGAGCAACGCCCCCCAAAAAGATTGAGAGTCTTTGACGCACGGGTGGTCATCCACCGGGTTATTTCACAGCAATACTTGGGTGACGCCTGCAGAAACGGTAAAAAAAGCCGATTTATCAGAGTCACAGCCGGCAGAAACCGGCTTTTTAGTGTCCTTAGCGAATTTTTGGCCAAATAAACCAGGTTTCTACGAGAATATTGGCTTGAGCAACCAAGTACCTAGGAACTCAAATGTTGCACCATTCTCAATAAGCTTTTTAGGGACAGGCTTTTCGGCCTGTTCCACAAGAAAATTCACTCTTTGTGGAACAGGCCGAAAAGCCTGTTCTTGAGAATGGTGCAACATATCAGTAGGAAGAAACCTGGTTTTGCGCGCTTGGAGCGTCATGATTAATTTTAAATCGGCAGTGCAGGAGTTGAACCTGCCTGGGGCGAATTATGAGTTCGCTGCCTAAACCGCTCGGCCAACTGCCGTTAAGTCGATTTCTTCGACCTAACTCAAAATGAATTATAACATAATTTCTCAGTCCGTGCTAGAACTAGAGAACAAAAATCAAAATCTTTAGATCTGCTGAGTCCCCGATCGCCTGTTAGCCAATGTGCTGGAGCCGATCGACCGGACAAAGCAGTTTCTAGGACTCGGCATAAACTTATAGGCAATGGCAGTGAATTCGACGGTAGTGCTGACTCTAATTCTGCTGGCTCTGATGTTTGGAGCAGGCGTGACGAGTTCTGTTTGGGGATTTACTATAGGTCGCGAAGCCTTGCAAGGAACGACTCAACCCGATATTCGCCCCAGCAACAATGCTGGTAGCGGCAAGCAGGGAACTCAGGCTAGCAAAGACCAAGTAAGCATTTTGAAAGAAAAAGACATTCTCACAACCGTCAAAGCACGGGTAGAAGGTCGCGATCCCGAAAAAACGGCCGGGGCAAATACTAAAACAGAGAAGGCAAGCTCTAAACCAGCCGCGGCCAAAAAACCGGCTGCACAAAATACCAGCGCCAAGTTTCCCCTGAACAGTCGCGACGGGGGAATAACCCTGGAAGTGAGCGCGGCCAGTCAGCGCAACAATTCCATGCTGCTAGACGTGAGCATGAAAAATGAAGGTTCCCAAGCTGTGAGGTTTCTCTACAGTTTCTTGAACGTCACTGACGATCGTGGCCGGGCCCTGAGCGCGACTGCCGAGGATTTGCCGTCGGAACTCCCCCCCAACGGGCAGGTGTTTTACGGTACGGTGAGTATTCCCACAGCTTTGCTGGAAAATGCTAAGGAAGTTTCGCTGACGCTGACAGATTATCCAGGTCAAAAACTTCAGTTGCAAATATCTGGCATTCCAGTGGCGAAGTAAAATAAAAGAAGACCAAACCTGCAGACGGATTCTCAGGTTTGATCGAGAAAGTTTTTTTAGGGAGCATTGTGTCACTTTTAGGGGCGAGAGTGCAGGAGATATCTGATTTACCCGCGATGAGTTTGACAGAGGTGCTGTCGCGGTTGCTGTCAGTGCTGTTGCTGATTGCGATTAATGCTTTTTTTGTGGCGGCTGAGTTTTCGATGGTGACGGTACGCCGATCGCGCATCAATCAGTTAGTGGAAGCTGGCGACGTTGCAGCTTTAACTGTGCAATCTTTGCAGCAAAGTATTGAGCGATTGCTCTCGACAATGCAGTTGGGAATCACTCTTTCTAGTTTAGCTCTCGGCTGGATTGGGGAAAGTACGATCGCCGTGCTAGTGAGAATGTCGATCGGCTATTTGCCACTGCCAATTTACATCAAGTCGGCGATCGCCCATTCTTTTAGCATATCAATAGTAACTTTTTTGTTGCTAGCTTACCTGCAAATCGTACTGGGCGAACTCTTTCCCAAATCTGTAGCGTTGCTGCATTCCGAACAGCTAGCCAGAAGTTTAGGGCCTCCGAGTTTATTGATTGCCCGTTTGTTCAAGCCCTTTGTGTCGTTTCTCAATCAATCTACTCGCTCGCTTTTGCGGTTTGCTGGCATCGAATACGATCTAAGACATCGGCCGGTTACTCCCGAAGAACTGCAATTAATTATAGCTACTTCCAGCGAATCCAGCGGCTTGGAAGCAGAAAAGCGAGAATTGCTCAACAACGTGTTTGAATTCGGCGAAGTTTGGGTAGAAGAAGTAATGGTGCCGAGGCCTAGCATTGTCGCACTTCCCAAGACGGCAACTTTTCAAAATTTGCTCGACGAAATGGCGATTTCTAACCATTCCCGCTATCCCGTGACGGGAGATTCTTTCGACGACATTATCGGCATTATTGGCTTCAAACAACTTGCAAAACCCCTAGCTGAAGGTTTGCTATCTCCCGACACGCCAATTGTAACTTGGATGGGTTCGGTGAGGTTTGTGCCGGAGATGATGCTGCTGGGGGAACTGCTGCCTTTGATGCAGAGTTCGTCGGAAGAAATTGCGATCGTAGTTGATGAATTTGGCGGCATTTCCGGGTTAGTGACATTGCGGGATTTGATAGCCGAAATTATCGGCCGCAGCTACGAGTCACCCGACAGTAAAGAAATTGCTTTGCAAGTATTGGACGATCGCACTTATTTAGTGCAAGCGCAGTTAAATTTAGATGATGTGAATCAAATATTGAATTTGGATTTGCCAGTAACTGACGAATATCAGACAATCGGAGGTTTTCTGAGCTATCAGTTGCAAAGAATGCCGGCTGTGGGGGAAGTTTGGCGCTGCGAAAATGTGGAACTTACGGTTGTTTCTGTGTCCGGGCCGCGGTTGGAGCAACTTCAAATTCACTTGTTGTCAGGGGCGGCGGGCGATCGAGCTTTAGATGAAGTTGCAGCAGCGGATGAGGAAGTTGTGGGGAAAGGGCGAAAGAATAGCGGGGTGAGTAGTGTGGCGAAATTTTCTAGTTGAGATTTTGATGAAAAGGGCGAGCAAAATAGCGCAACTTTTTATACCAAATCTGAGTGGGCAACCCCGTTTATTCTTTAGTCTCTTAGAGAGCGAGCAGAGTTTATGGAGGAGCGCTTTCAACCGCCGAATCGGAATACTGTTTAAGCATAAGGCACCGGATCTTTCAGCCCCAATTCCTCAAAAGCAGCCAGCCGCAACCGACAAGAATCGCAAACGCCGCACGCATTTTCGCCGCCTGCGTAGCAAGACCAAGTTTGCTCCCAAGGCACTCCCAACTTGTTGCCTAATTGAATAATTTCTGTTTTTTTAAGTTCGATCAAAGGTGTTATAATATTAATAGCTTCTCCTTCCCTTCCCTGCTTTGTTCCTAACCGAAATACTTCCTGCATTGCTTGGATGTAATCGAGGCGGCAGTCGGGATATCCCGAATAATCTAAAGCGTTGACACCGATGTAAATGCGATCGGCTTCTAGAGTTTCTGCGTAGGCGAGGGCAAAGCTGAGAAAGATCGTATTTCTAGCTGGAACGTAGGTAATAGGGATGTTTTGGGACATTTCTGCCAGATTGCGATCGATCGGCAATTCCATCTGATTATCCGTCAAAGCCGAACCGCCCCACAGTGTGAGGTCAAAGTTTACTATCTGATGTGCCTTAACCGCTGCCGAAAGTGCGATCGCCCGCGCTGATTCCAACTCCCGCCGATGTCTTTGCTTGTAGTCAAAGGAAATAGCATAACACTCGCAGCCGTCGGCTTTGGCTTGATACAAAACAGTTGAGGAATCCAGCCCTCCTGATAATAAAATAACTGCTTTCACTTAAAACATCCTCACTAGAATTAGCTTTTATATTTATATCAAAATAGTGGCGAATTGACAATATACCAATGCTAAATGCTTTTTAAAACCTACATATTACACCATTGTCAAGAACGTGCAATATGCCCGTTCCACAAAACTCAATTAACTGGTTCCCCGGCTCTGCCTAGTAACGAGTAGAAAGAAAATTCATCTTTGTGGAACAGGCATCTTGCCTGTTCTTTATATTGGTGCAAAATGTCACATTTAAGTTGCTAACAATTCGTCTAGTTCGCGGTAATCTGGCAAAGCTGTATCAATTTTAATGCCCTGCCGCAAAACTGTGCGATCGCCCTGCGCTCTAGATAACAATTCGCTGAAATTCCGCGCCTTAAACAAAATCAAATCTGCTGGTAAACCAACTGCAATTCGTCCTAAATTCGGCAATCCCATTAAATCGGCTGGAGTCTTTGTCACTGCACAGGGCCAGTCTCCATAAGGCCTATCTAAATGAGCGATGCGGACTGCCATATTAAAAACTTCCAAAACATCATGATCGCCAAATCCGTAAAACGGATCGCGACAATTGTCGCTAGCAACTGCAACGGGAATTCCGGCTGCTTTGAGTTCGTGCAGCAGTGTCACTCCCCGCCAGCGCGGTGTATGCTGAGATTCTCGGTCTTGCAGGTAAAGGTTGCACATCGGCAAGCTGACAATGCCGATATTTGCTTGCTTGACTAATTCCAGAGTTTCTGTTACTAAATCTGAGGGTTGTACGGCTAAACTACAGCAGTGTCCGCAGATAATTTGACCGGAAAATTGATGGCGGATGGCGGTTTTTGCGACTTCCCGCAGTGTTACTGATTCTGGATCGTCGTTTTCGTCGGTGTGGAAGTCGAGGTTTAAATTTCGTTCTTTGGCTAAGGCAAAAACTCGATCGAGTTGTTTGTCTAAGTCGGGATTCATATAGGCGAAGCCGCCGAGAATGCTGCCGGTTTGGGCCATGCGATCGGCTAATTTTTCGCCGGCTGGTGTCAGGAAATAGTCGAGGGAAACTAGGGAAACTGCTTGCAATATCAGCCGATCGCCCCATGCGGCTTGCAGCGCTTCAAATACTTCTAAACTCACGGTTCCCTGTTCGCCCGCGCTGTCGATGTGAGTGCGGATAGCCTTGGTTCCGTGGGCGTAGCTGCACTTGAGGCCAAACTCCATTCGCCGGTAAACATCCTCTGCATTCCAGTTTTTTTTGGCATCAGCGCCTACCGCTTCGATCGCGCTGGCAAAAGTTCCATCGGGATTGGGCGATCGTTCCCAAATGTGGCCTTTGTCTAAATGGGTGTGCATATCCACAAAACAAGGCCAAACTAAGCCGCCCTGCAAATCTATAACTGGGATATCTCCAGAGGAGGATACAGGTTTTGTACCTGCTGGGATAATTTGGACAATCGCCCCTGCTGCAATTTCCAAATCCACCAAACAAAAATTGTTCTCACTCCCCCTTGTCGCCACAGTAGAAGCTGACGGGGCGATCGATTTCATCTCTAGAAGAGAGGCGGGTACGCGACCATTTTTGAGCAAATAATTAGATGTACTTGGCAACATTAATTTTGTGAGGTAGTATGTATTTTCTTGATAATTCAGAACTACCAGTTGTAACTATAGCAACCCTTGCAGGAATTGTGAACATCTCTATTTTCCTCTTTCTATATTTTATATAGGCTCTGCGTCCTCTGCGCCCTCTGTGGTTAGTTCAAAAAAATCTCATGCACAAATGAAATAGAATCGCTAAAGAAACTTGAATTAAATATGTAGCTTTGTTGTTGGTAGTGCAGCCCCGATCACTGAAGCACAAATATAAAATTTTTATATTTTTGAAGAAACCGCGCAAGTCAGCTTCACGAGTTTGGCTATGCCGGATACTTCCAGAGCCTGAATCCTTTTGCTATCATAAATCACTGCTTCACATTGCAATTTCACTTTCAACTAACAGCAGCATCCATAGCAAGAGCCAAAAACAACTGTGTCAAAACCCAAGCATATAGTTTTAACATCCCATCCCGACAGATCCGGCACAAAACCTCATCCCATCCACTGGGGAGAAATCGATCCGCTGAAACGGGGGCCTGTGATTGGCAGCCTTACCAAATCGTCTCACCGGAATGCGATCGGCACTCATTCGGGTTCCTACTCTGTTTATCGCGCGCTAGCAGTTGCTTCCGGCGCACTCCAAGCAGATCACCGCCCCGATTTTACCAACACCTCTCCGGCCGCACACATCGGGCCGCACGCGAGTTGGGGCGATCGCAATTTGATTGTTTCTCTCGATCCGTTTGGGGGTTTGGTCAGCGAAATTTATACTTCATTTATCCAGCAGGGATATGATATTCGACCGACAATTGCTGTCACTAAAGCTCACATGAATATGCCAGAATTGCAAGATGCCATCGCTAAGGGGCGAGTGCAAATTGATGGCAAAATAGTCAAAGCAGGTGGCAATTTAGCAGTAACTAAAATTGCGATCGACCCGGTATGGTATTTGCCGGGAATTGCTCGGCGTATCGGCGCCCAAGAAAGCGTCCTCCGCCGTGTCCTGTTTGAGCAAACAGGGGGAATGTTCTCGGATTTAGTGACGCGGCCAGACTTACAGGTTTTCTTGCCACCAATTGGCGGAACTACGGTTTATATTATTGGCGATGTCGCGAATATTTCTGACCCGGATAAGCAGTTGGCGGTACGGGTACACGATGAATGTAACGGTTCTGATGTGTTCAGTTCCGATATCTGCACTTGTCGCCCTTATTTGGTACACGGGATGGAAATTTGCATCCAAACGGCACAAGCCGGCGGTTCTGGGGTAATAGTTTACTTCCGCAAGGAAGGGAGAGCTTTGGGGGAAGTGACTAAGTTTTTGGTGTACAATGCCAGAAAACGGCAGGAAGGCGGCGATCGAGCTGATGCCTATTTTGCTCGCACTGAATGCGTGGCGGGAGTTCAAGATATGCGGTTTCAAGAACTAATGCCAGACGTGCTGCACTGGTTGGGGATCTCTCGCATTGACAGTTTAGTTTCTATGAGCGATATGAAATACAATGCGATTATCAATTCTGGCATTCATGTGGTCGATCGCATCCCCATTCCTGAAGATTGGATTCCCGCAGACGCACAAGTCGAAATCGTCGCCAAAAAAGCCGCCGGCTACTACACGCCTGACCCTGTGCCAGATGCTACAATTCTTGCAGAAGCGATCGGACGCGATTTAGGAGATTAAGAGGGCAAAGACGCGACCGATGGGACGCGAACAATCGCGTCTTTGCTACATAAAATTTATTGCTGGTTTTTGATCAGTCAGGGTAGGTTATGGCTAATTTGCGTTCTAGTGTGATCGTAAAAACAGATATTTGTGGATATACCGCCAGAGTCAAAAAATTATCTCAGTCGGACTTAAGTAGTTTGTTAAACGAGCATAAAACTTTTGTTTCAGATATTAGCGCCCGAAATGAAGGCAGCGTGATTAAAGGGGAAGGTGATTCATTTTGGATAATTTTTCCTAGCGTCACAGCAGCGGCTGTAGCCGCCATAGAAATGCAGCAAGAATTGAGAGCGCAACAATCTAGCAAGGCGAACGACGAACGATTGGCTATTCGCGTGTCGATTACATTAGGAGATGTCTTGCATCAAGATAAAGATATCTTTGGCGATACGGTGAATTTAACAGCGCGCATAGAATCAGTAACTCCGCCGGATGAAATATATTTGTCCCAAGCAGCATGGCTGGCGCTCAACAAAGCAGAAGTGCAAACGTCTTTTGTCAACGAGTTTTCTTTGAAAGGGATGAGCGAACCTGAAAAAGTCTACAAAGTTGACCAAAGTTACAAAACGCGAATCATCAAGAATCAAGCAATAATTAAAGCAGATTTGAGAGGTTTTATAGCTTATCAAGAATCTAATTCTATCAAAGACGTTGAATATTTGCTCACAAACTTTGATACTTTTGAAAAAACAATTTGCGAAGAATACGGTGGCACAATTCGGAGTATTGTTGGTGATTCGCATTTGTTGACTTTCCCGGAAGCTCACTCAGCCTTAGCGGCAATGGAAAGTCTGTGCGAGAATTGGAAACTTTTTATTAACGCCAATCAAATACCTTGTGGCTTGTCGGTGGGAGTTGCTAAGGGAAATTTATATATATTTAGGTCTTGCACTTACGGAAAAGATATTCACATCGCGGACAGGCTGGAAGATTTAAGTAAAATAGTGTCTCCGGGAAAAGAAAAAAACTCGGTGATAGTTTCCGATCACATAAAACGCGAAGTCAGCGGGTCGAAGTGGGAATATAAGCTGATCAAAATCGATAAAAATGCGATTTTAGATAATCTTTTAGATTACAGTCAGTTTGACTTTTTTCAAGAAAACGATGTTTACCGATGTTTGGTAGTATGAAGTTGCACAATATTGAACTTGAGACTGTAGAATATCTGAGAACGCCGGCTGCTATTCGCCAAAAGTGCGATCGGCTTTTTGATTTAGCCAGCCAGGACAAACTCCGCTACTTCCGCGTCGATTTATCCCAACTCGACAAAGCAGCAAATTATGTAATTGACACAACGCGCCAACAGTATCCCGATTTTAACATTCCCTTTCACAGTCGCTGGCGACATTTTGAAGCTGGCAACTTGTCGCGACTCGCCGAATTGAATGCAGCTTTAGCAGAATTTGCACTCATAGAGCAAGCTAAGATCAAATTTGATTTAGCAATTGTCAGCGTTTTGCTTGATGCCGGTGCTGGTGCAGATTGGCAGTATTGTGAACAAGAAACCGGGCAGGTTTACCGCCGTTCTGAAGGGTTAGCAATAGCCAGCTTGCGGATGTTTTGTCAAGGTGTTTTTTCCAGCAATCCCGATTTTCCTTGGCAAGCTGATTCTCAGGGACTTTCTAAATTAAAACTAGAAAGCTTAGCGGCGGGATTTCAGGTAAGTCGAGACAATCCGCTAGTTGGTTTAACAGGCAGATTAGAATTATTGCAGCGTTTGGGAAATGCGATTTGCCAGCATCCATTATTATTTGGCAGCGAAAACCCGCGTTCCGGTAATTTAGCAAAATACTTGCTCGACAGTGGGGTTTCGGGAGTCAACACTGTGAAGGCTGCTGAAGTATTGAGCGCTATTTTGACAGGTTTTGGGGAAATTTGGCCGGGAAGATATGCAATTGGTGGTGTTAATTTAGGCGATGTTTGGCGGCATCCGGCTTTAACAGGAGAAAATCTCGGCGATGACTTGGTGCCGTTTCACAAACTCTCGCAGTGGTTGACTTATTCGCTGTTGGAACCGCTGCAGGAACTTGGTTTAGAAGTGACTGGATTGGATGAGTTAACGGGATTGCCGGAGTACCGCAACGGCGGTTTGTGTTTGGATATCGGGCTGCTGCAGGCAAAAGATTCGGCTATTTTTGAACAGAGTTACTTGCCTGGTTCGGAAGTTATAGTGGAATGGCGATCGCTCACTGTCAATCTTTTAGATAAAATTGCCGCAGCTATTCGAGAAAAGCTGCATTTGAGTGCGGATCAATTGCCGCTGGTGAAGATTTTGCAAGGAGGAACTTGGACGGCGGGGCGGAAAATTGCGGGCGAATTGAGGCCCGGTGGAGTGCCGCCAATTCAGATTGAAAGTGACGGCACTGTGTTTTAGAGGGAAGAAGGAAGAAGGAAGAAGGAAGAAGGAAGAAGGAAGAAGGAAGAAGGAAGAAGGAAGAAGGAAGAAGGAAGAA
>NZ_JAUBTR010000131.1:0-8407 GCF_036705045.1 Microcoleus sp. BR0-C5 | reverse complement strand
GGTGTAGCCTTCATCCAGCGCATCGCCCAACTCACAAATGCCAATGTTGCAGCTTCCAAAAACCTCACCGGAAGCGCTGCAAAGGGTGGCGACTGGGAACTGGAAGTCAGAACCGGTTCAATAGAAACACCGCTGGTATTTGAACCCGAAGTGTTAGCAGGTTACGAGTACGTTTTGAATAGTTTTGGTGCTGCGACTAATTTTCCCATAACATACAGTCTCCGTAAAGTTGCCAGTGGCGATTTTAACAAAGACGGCAACCTTGACCTAGCCTTTGCCAGCACTGGAGTTAATCGCAACGTCTCGATCACACTGGGAGATGGCACTGGCAAATTTGGCGCTGCCACTAATCTTAACACCAGTCCGCCGAGCGATCTCTATACTTGGTCTGTCGCTGTAGGCGACTTTAACAAAGACGGCAATTCTGACTTGGTTACGGCCAATAATTTGACTAACAACGTTTCTCTCCTGTTAGGAAATGGCGATGGCACTTTTGGTGCAGCCACCTACTTTGGTGTGGGGTCAAGTCCGTATACCGTCGCTGTGGGAGACTTCAACGGGGACGGCAATTTTGACTTAGCTACAGCCAATCAAAGCTCTAACGACATCTCCATCTTGCCCGGTAATGGTAATGGTACTTTTGCCACAGCTACTAATTTGAGCGTGGGGTCAACTCCTTCTTTTGTGCTTATCGGCGACTTTAACAAAGATGGCAAGTCAGACTTTGCGACAGCCAACTCGGGTTCTAACAACGTATCCCTCCTGTTGCAGAATGCTGATGGCACTTTCGGCGCTGCCACTAACTTTACCGTTGGAAATAGCCCTAATTACATTGCTTTAGGAGACTTTAATGGGGACAATAATCCTGACTTAGCAACCAGCAATGAAGGCTCAAACGACGTATCCATACTGTTAGGAGATGGCACGGGAAACTTTAGTGCAGCTACTAACTTTGGCGTTGGAACACAACCCCTTGCTATTGCTAGTGGTGACTTCAATGCCGATGGAAAAATTGATTTAGCTACAGCCAACAATGGATCGGGCGATGTCTCCGTCTTGTTTGGAAGTGGCAATGGCAGCTTTGGGACTGCCACTAATTTTGTTGTGGGAACCAGTCCCCAAGGTATTGTTGTAGGCGATTTTAACAAAGATGGCTTATCCGATTTAGCTACGGCGAACTTTGACTCTCAAAACACCTCGATTCTGCTGAATACATCTCCGGCGGTAAATTTTGGGGCTGCAACTTACAGTGGCACTGAAGGAACGACAGATACAGTAGTCAATATTCCCGTTACTATCAGCGCCACTCCCGACGCTGCTGTAACAGTGCCAATTGTCCTCGACCCCAGTAGCACAGCCACCGAAAATTCAGACTACACCTTTTCGCCTACTACTGTTACTTTCCCCGCCGGCACTACTACTCTCACCCAGGATGTTGCAGTCACGATCAAACCTGACAATCTCCCTGAAAACGCCGAAACCGCAATTCTCAACTTTGGCACAATCACTGGTGGCGTTGCGGGTACAACTAATAAAACAACACTAACTATTGCAGCTAACGGTCAACCTTCAACCCTGAGTCCGTACCAAATAGACCTCAAAACAGGCACAATTACTGGTGGGCCAAATCAGTTTATTTCTCTAGTAAATACCCCGACAGACTCCAACGCAGACAGTTGGTTAGAAGCCGTAGCCAAAATCAATTTTGACGGCAAAATCAAAAAAGCGAAATTCATCGTTGAATACGACCAAACTCCGTCAGGATGGACGGTAAATCTCGGCGACTCAGCGTCAAACGATGGCTATGGAGGGGATGCCAGCACTAACAGCCGCGATGCCGAGATGAACATTGTTAACGGCAACATGAGCGTTTTCGGGAATGACTACAATACACCCCCTGGCGGAGAACTTACCCCAGGAAATGTGCCTAACTTTGTGACTAACGCTTCGAGTGTCGAGTTTGAAGTCAGCAACGAACAACTTGGGTGGGATAACAAAAGCGGGCTAAAAAATAGCTTGAATTCTCCATATCTTTACGCCCTCAACGGTCAAGTTGATGCTACCGGGCCAGTCAATTCCGAGATTTACGCCGGATTTAACAGGGTGATTTCCGGACCCGGCGATCGCATCGGATCGGGTGCTAGCAAGGTGACAATTCTGCTTAATCCGATCGACTACGCGATTAGCGCTGGTACTGCAACCGTTACAGAAGGCAACTCCGGCACAACTGCTGCCACTTTTACTGTTACTCGCAGCGGTTGCACTGACTTGGCGAGCACAGTAGATTATGCGATCGCAGGTACTGCTACAAACGTCAGCGACTACAACAACATCGGCGGCACATCCGGTGCAACTGCTGCGACTGGTACGATTAATTTTGCAGCGGGCGAGACATCGAAAACCATTACTCTCGATGTTTTAGGCGATGCGGCGATCGAAGACAATGAAACCCTTGAGGTTACGCTGTCCAATCCCTCGGTATTAGATTCTACACCGACAATTACCACTGCTACCGCTACCACAACTATTACTAATGATGATACGGCTGGTGTTTCTATTACTCCTACGGAAACAACTGCCACAGAAGCCGGTACAAATGGTACCTACAGTGTGGTGCTGAAATCGCAGCCCAGCGACCCTGTAACTATCACTCTCACAACAGGTGATCAGATTGAGGAGATCGCCCCTCTGACTTTCAATGCGGACAATTGGAATGTCGCTCAAACCGTTACGGTGAAAGCTGTTGACGATGCGGTTGTGGAAGGGGCGCACAGCGGTAATATCGCTCACAGTGTGAGCAGCGCTGATACGAATTATAACGGGATTGTGGTTCCAGGGGTGACAGTGGCGATTACTGATAACGATGTAGCGCCACCAGAAGAACCACCGGTTACATCAACCCTGAGTCCGTACCAAATAGACCTCAAAACAGGCACAATTACTGGTGGGCCAAACCAGTTTATTTCTCTAGTAAATACCCCGACAGACTCCAACGCAGACAGTTGGTTAGAAGCCGTAGCCAAAATCAATTTTGACGGCAAAATCAAAAAAGCGAAATTCATCGTTGAATACGACCAAACTCCGTCAGGATGGACGGTAAATCTCGGCGACTCAGCGTCAAACGATGGCTATGGAGGGGATGCCAGCACTAACAGCCGCGATGCCGAGATGAACATTGTTAACGGCAACATGAGCGTTTTCGGGAATGACTACAATACACCCCCTGGCGGAGAACTTACCCCAGGAAATGTGCCTAACTTTGTGACTAACGCTTCGAGTGTCGAGTTTGAAGTCAGCAACGAACAACTTGGGTGGGATAACAAAAGCGGGCTAAAAAATAGCTTGAATTCTCCATATCTTTACGCCCTCAACGGTCAAGTTGATGCTACCGGGCCAGTCAATTCCGAGATTTACGCCGGATTTAACAGGGTGATTTCCGGACCCGGCGATCGCATCGGATCGGGTGCTAGCAAGGTGACAATTCTGCTTAATCCGATCGACTACGCGATTAGCGCTGGTACTGCAACCGTTACAGAAGGCAACTCCGGCACAACTGCTGCCACTTTTACTGTTACTCGCAGCGGTTGCACTGACTTGGCGAGCACAGTAGATTATGCGATCGCAGGTACTGCTACAAACGTCAGCGACTACAACAACATCGGCGGCACATCCGGTGCAACTGCTGCGACTGGTACGATTAATTTTGCAGCGGGCGAGACATCGAAAACCATTACTCTCGATGTTTTAGGCGATGCGGCGATCGAAGACAATGAAACCCTTGAGGTTACGCTGTCCAATCCCTCGGTATTAGATTCTACACCGACAATTACCACTGCTACCGCTACCACAACTATTACTAATGATGATGTAGCGCCACCGACACCGACGCCAACACCGACGCCGACACCAGTCACGCCGACACCGACGCCGACACCAGTCACTCCCACGCCGACGCCGACAACTGGTACTCCCACACCGACGCCAGTCACGCCGACGCCGACAACTGGTACTCCGACACCGACGCCGACAACTGGTACTCCGACACCGACGCCAGTCACGCCGACGCCGACGCCAGTCACGCCAACTCCGACACCGACAACTGGTACTCCCACACCGACGCCAGTCACGCCGACGCCGACGCCGACAACTGGTACTCCCACACCGACGCCAGTCACGCCGACTCCGACGCCGACAACTGGTACTCCAACTCCGACACCGACGCCAGTCACGCCGACTCCGACGCCGACAACTGGTACTCCAACTCCGACGCCGACGCCAGTCACGCCGACTCCGACACCGACAACTGGTACTCCAACTCCGACGCCGACGCCAGTCACGCCGACTCCGACGCCGACGCCGACTCCGACACCGACGCCAGTCACGCCGACTCCGACACCGACAACTGGTACTCCGACTCCGACACCGACAACTGGTACTCCGACGCCGACGCCGACAACTGGTACTCCGACGCCGACGCCGACAACTGGTACTCCGACTCCGACGCCGACAACTGGTACTCCGACTCCGACGCCGACAACTGGTACTCCAACTCCGACGCCGACAACTGGTACTCCAACTCCGACGCCGACAACTGGTACTCCAACACCTGTTGGTACCATCGACACACAGAAGAATTGGTGCGGGGTAGAAGCTGGATTGGATAAACTTGAGAAAATTCTTGACGACCAATTACAGGCAGTTAACCTACCCATTGTCGGGCCGCTCAAGGACATTTCCCCAGATTTTATTGGCAACATCAAGACTAAGTTAGTCGATACGATTAAAAATCAGGGAAATCAAAGTCTGAGTCAGTTAGAAACTAGCCTCCGCACTGCATTGGGTTCGGACTTCAATGTTGCTCTCACTGGGAATTCGAGTGCTGCGGAAAGTACCTTGCTAATTACTCTGGGCAGGCAATATGAGTTTCCCGACATCAATCTATCGACAAACTTAGGAGTACCGGCATTAAGCTTAGATGTAGATGGAAAAGCCAAATCAAAATACAACTACAACTTGTCCCTAGGAGTTGGTGTTAGTAAAGATTTCGGCTGCTACATAGATACTGACCAAACCAAGTTAACCGCCAACATAGACTTGGGCCTAGATGACCAATTCAAGGCAAAAGGCAACTTAGGTTTTTTCCAAGTTGACCTGGCAAACGATACCAAAAACCCTACTAAAGTCGATGCCAATCTTGAAGTCAAGCTCAATGACTTAGACAATCTGGGCGGCCCGAATGATGGCTCTCGCCTCACCTTGCCAGAACTCCAAGGCAACTATCAGTTTAAAGACTTATTCAATGCCAACTTAACGAGCAATGCTAATCTCGGTCTCACAGCAAAAACCAGCATCAACGGCAATGCTGCCTTCCCCTCCTATAACTTCGACTTAGCAGTTAATTGGCCAATCCTAAATTATGCTAACGGTCAATTAACCGGGCCGCAAAAGCCCGCAGTTGCATTTAACAATATGCAACTTGATTTGGGGACATTTGTTAATAATTTTGCCAAACCAATACTCGGTAAAATTTCGGATGTCATTAAACCATTTCGACCAGTTATCAACTTTTTGAATACCGACACCAAGTTACTGTCTACACTAGGTCTAGCTGGGGAGTTTGATAAAAATGGGGATGGCAAAGTCAGCGTACTAGAACTGGCAGCAAAACTATCGGGTCGCGATATCGATACTCGCTTTTTAGATGCGGTTGCCAAGGTTGATAAAGTTGTTGATTTGGCAAACCAAATAGCAAATTCTCCAGATAAAATCGATTTGGGTTCTTACACTCTGGGTAATATAGATGTTGCCGATAACAGTGCGAATCTTCAGAATGCTTCCCCGAACCCAACGACTGCTGTACAGCAAACAGCCAACCAACAAATTAACTCCAAAACAAGCGGCAATGTCAAGGAGTTCTTAAATGCCTTAAAAGATATTGATGGCTTTGATATCCCACTCTTGACCCAACCCGAAACCGCGATTCAATTGCTGATAGGTAAACCGGATGTTCCGATTTTAAGCTACCAGATGCCTAAACTGGGTTTTGACTTTAATATTGAGAAAAATTTTCCGATCTGGGGGCCGATCAAGGGTGTACTTGGAGGCAACTTTAGTGCTTCAGCTCATCTAGGATTTGGGTACGATACCTACGGATTAAGTGAGTGGAAAAACTCGAATTTTGCTGCGGGTTCTGCTGACAAACTTTTGGATGGATTTTATGTGAGCGATCGCCAAAATGCTGACGGTACAGGGCCAGATGTTGACGAACTCAGTCTTGATGCTAGTATTGCGGTGGGTGCTGGGATAGATGTTGGCATTGCCGAGGGCTATGTCAAAGGTGGAATTCAAGGAAAAGTCGGCATCGATTTGATAGATATCGGAGAATTCCAACCGAAACAAGGTGGCGACGGCAAAATCCGAACATCGGAAATTACTTCCCGCATCAGCAAACCCTCGGAACTGTTTGATGTAACAGGACAAGTTAATGCTTTCTTGGGCGCGGAGGTTAAAAGCATATCAGTCCAATTCTGTAAGAAAACCATTCCAGCAGTAAAAGCTCCGAAATGGTTGGGTGGCAAAACCATCATCCCTGAAATCAACATACCTTATCCCTGCGGATTAGATTACAAAACAGTCTACGATAATAACTTTGCCACATTTGAGTTAGCTAGCTTTAGTTTGGGACCGAGTTCTAGCACTAGGGGCAGAGCAATTAACGGTTACATGGCCGGGGCGACTGTCTTCTTCGATGCCAACTTTAATGGAATCAAAGATGAAAACGAACCGTTCTCAATTACTAACGCCGATGGCAGCTTTGACCTAGATGTCTCTCTTGACAAATTCGACAAAAATAACAGCGGCGACCTCGAACCAGATGAAGGCAGAATTGCCATTACAGACGGCATCAATACCTCTACTTATTTGCCGCAGCAAACGCCCCTATTTGCCACACCCGATGCTATTGTCGTCACTCCTTTAACTACCCTATTGACCGAGTTGGTCGATCAAGGTACTGACCCTAATCAGGCGCAAATTCAGGTTAAATCTGCCTTGGGACTGCCGTCAGCAATTGACTTGACTAGCTACGACCCGTTACAGGCAATTACTCAAAACGACCCGAATGGTTTGGCGGTTTATGCAGCACACGCTGAGGTGCAAAATACCATTGTCTTGCTCACAAATTTAATTAGCGGTGCTTCAAATACAGCTAAAAATGAGATTGCCGATCGCGTAATTGCAGCCGTTGCCAATCAAATTAAATCTGGCACTCTCGACTTCAGCAATTCCACACAAGTGCAGGCGATTATTCAGTCGGCAACCAGTCAACTGCAAGCACCGCAACTATCTAGTATTGCTGCGGATGCTGCCCAAATTATTGCCGAGGGAAATCAGCGAATAAAGGCGATCGCCTCCAGCAATTCCTCCCCCTCAGATGCCGCGACAGAAATCGCCCGCCTCCAAAAAGTTGAACAAGGAGAAGTAGCCCCAGATTTACTGCAAGTCGCAGCCGGAAATAAAACGATTCAGTCGGCGATTTCTGAAAATACTGGTGCATCTCTAAATACCAAAATTCAGTCGGCGACAGCTAACAATCCAACACTCCGCAATACTTTAGATAC
Organism: Microcoleus sp. BR0-C5; assembly: GCF_036705045.1. Lineage (NCBI taxonomy): Bacteria > Bacillati > Cyanobacteriota > Cyanophyceae > Oscillatoriales > Microcoleaceae > Microcoleus > Microcoleus sp. BR0-C5. The sequence continues at coordinate 788 of NZ_JAUBTR010000131.1, read as the reverse complement.
TGATGACTCCAGTACGCCATCTACACCCGATGAACCATTCCCAGAAAGCGGTATTGAATTCGTTAAAGACGGGGAAAATACCACCGAAAGCACAGATGGCGACGATACCATTACTGGTAGCGCTAGCGATGATATATTGCGCGGTAAAAAAGGAAATGACTTGCTGTTTAGTCTTGATGGCAACGATTGGATGAATGGCAATCAGGGGAACGACTTAACAGATGGTGGAATTGGTGACGATACGCTTTACGGCGGAAAGGGTTTTGATACTTTGACAGGTGGTGCGGCTAGTGACTTCCTTTCTGGCAATCGAGGTGAAGATATCCTAATTGGTGAAAAGGGCGACGATACCCTCTACGGCGGTCAAGGCAATGATATTCTCGTAGGAGGTGAAGGTAACGATTTCCTCAGTGGCGATTTGGGCGATGATACCTTAGTAGGGGATGTAGGGAGCGATCGCTTCTTGCTTTCCATCAATTCCGGTATTGATACCATCGCTGACTTTGAAGTCGGTCAAGACTTGTTAGTATTAGGTAACGGGCTGACTTTCTCGCAATTGACAATTGCTCAAGATAGCGATGCAACATTAATCCGGTTTGCACAAACAGGGGAGATTTTAGCTTCTCTCAGTGGAGTTTCTGCTAGTAGTATTAGTGCTGTTAATTTCGGATTGATTTAAGAAAGATGTGGGTTCAAGCACTTATTCTATCGGAGTTTGAAGTAAGTCCGCGCGTGCGAAGCTATCCCGTAGGGAATCGCCCGTAAAGATGGTAACGAATAAGTTTTAG
>NZ_JAUBTR010000207.1:0-1313 GCF_036705045.1 Microcoleus sp. BR0-C5 | reverse complement strand
GTATCTGCTCAATAAATCGGGGGAAGGTATGACCAGGCGAACTAATGAATGATCCCAATTGCCAACAATTCTGATAAAATATCAAACATGACCCAAAAACCGCTCACCGACTCAACCGCCGAATCCCTCTTGGCCACGATTGACCCGGAGACGATAGGTGATGAGCAAGTGCGCGAAAGCTTTAAACTCCTGCTCAATGCCATTGAGCAGGTAAAATCAAAAGTCAAAGAACTCCAGGCAGATAACCAGCGATTAAGGGATGAAAATAATCGTCTGAAAGGGGAGCAGGGCCAACCAAAGATCAAAGCGAATGGCCAGCCTGAAGATAAAAAGAACCACTATTGGGAACAGGAACGTCACCAACCGAAAGCGCATAAGAAAGGTAAAAAAAACGAATTCATTAAGATTGACCGAGAGCAAGTTCTGAAAGTCTCATTAGAACAACTGCCACCTGACGCGGAGTTTAAAGGCTATGAAGAAGTCATAGTTCAGGACATTAAAATTACCACCGACAATGTATTGTTTCGCAAAGAGAAATACTATTCGCCCTCTTTGGGCAAGACTTATCTAGCAGAAGTCCCAGCAGGCTATGAAGGTCAATTTGGCCCGGGGCTCAAAGCTTTGATCGTCAGTCAGTACTTTCAGGGGAATATGACCGAAGCCAAGCTACAGGAGTTCTTGTCCAACATAGGAATATCCATTTCCGCAGGTCAAGTGTCAAACCTGCTAATTAAGAATGGAGAAATTTTTGAGACGGAGAAAGTAGAAGTTTACCTTGCGGGTCTTGAAAGTTCTCCCTGGCAGCACTTCGATCAGACAGCGGCTCGAGTAGCCGGTAATAATCTCTCCCTGCAATATAGTGTGTAACCCTTGGTATACGGTCTATGCCACCACCGAAAAGAAAGATCGGCTGACAGTGCTTGATGTTTTACTTGGAGGAATTGAGCGACAGTTTCTTCTCAATGAAGAAGCTTTCACTCTGCTGAAAACCTTCAACATTCCTCAGAAAATTATAGCGGGTCTTCTCAAGCTGCCTCAATCAATCCTGTTGGGGGAGGCAAGTTTTCTGGAGGAGATCAACCACCACCTGCCAAAACTAGGTTCAATTGAGCTCAATCGCCTACTTGAAGCTGCCGCCATTGCCGCCTATCACAGCCCATTTGTGACTCGCCGGTAGTGCAAGCATTGGTCTGTGACGACGCCCCGCAGTTTAAATTACTGACCGAGCAACTAGCTTTGTGCTGGGTGCATGAAGGCCGCCACTACAAAAAGCTCACTCCCTCTGTTGGCTATCATCGCCAGTTTTTAGATAA
>NZ_JAUBTR010000018.1:106335-107714 GCF_036705045.1 Microcoleus sp. BR0-C5 | reverse complement strand
GAGCGGAATGAAGCGAAAGTTTCACGTTCCGTTTTGAAGGAGAGGTAAGGGTAGAAATTCCCCTATCGACTCTACCATGTTCAAGGTTAATGTTAGGCAGTATTGGGCTATCCTTTGCTTGCAAAATTTGGCTTTGTTGGGTCTCACTTTAGTGGTTCAGAAGCGTAAGGATATCGTCTAATTCTGTGTAGTTAATTATCCCCTTTATGAAGGAGGCGGTTAAAACCGCTTTTATACCAACAAATTCCTAGCAGAGGGGACTAAGCAATCGGAAAAGTGTTTCACCCGGATTTGTTATTAGTAGGTTGGGTTGAGGTAACGAAACCAAACTTAATTGATTTTCATCGTGCTATAGGTAGAGTTTACCCTCCCGCTCTAAGGATAACTCAAAATGTCACTGGCGCTTTTATCCAAAGGAATTTTGATGGAACTGTCAATAGTGGTTATCTATAGCTGATGGTGTCAGTCTGCGGCAATTAAATAGGACTAACAGCGATGAATAGCAGTCCAAAATTTAATTTTAAATTAGCCGAGCGTTTCTTAGAAAACTACGCAGAGCCTCCTGAAGATCCATTGGGAGAGCTTTCTCATTTTGAAATGGGATGGCGACGTTTCTGCTTTGAATGCGACCATAAAGTTTTAATAGAAATAGGTGATGAGAAAATAGAGGCATTTTTAGATTTAGACATTTCCATGATGATAGAGAATAACTTTCCACAGGAAATTGCTAAGCTATCGCAAGGTCAAAAAATATCAATAGATTTTCCTGAGAGTTGGTTCATGATTAGGTTGCTTCCCAGGGAGGATCGCATTAGCTGTACTTTGAGAAAGTTTGGGACTTCCTGCTGGGAAAAGCATTTTGAATTCGATCGCACTCACGTATTAGATGCGCTGAGAGGTTTTCTTGAGGAAGTGATGCAGCTAGCTGTAGATAAAGGTTACATCACGTTGGAAGAGAAGGAGGAATTTATTCGTCCGGCTTTTGCTAGCAGTACGGATGCTGTGGTATTAGGCAAGTAGTTAGTTTGGGTGGTGTTTTGGGCGATCGACCTTTTTGTGGTTAATGAATATTTTAACCTTGTTTAACATCCCTTCCCAGCGCTGGGAATAGGCGATCGCACTTTTTGTGGTCAATGAATATTTTAACCGTAGATGATGTACGGGCGAGACGCCCGTATCACAAATCATGTATGGGCGGGACGCCCGTACCACAATGAAAGAGGATGTTTTGGGCGATGGGTTCGGTTAAACTCACTGCATCGAATAACTGAAATTTGCTCATTGCTGTCTCCCAAATCGCTTATTGACTTGGATAATGTCGATCGGTAGGGGCGATCGTAAATAAAACTAACTTTTTTTAGTACAAAACGATCGATCTA
>NZ_JAUBTR010000018.1:79040-106235 GCF_036705045.1 Microcoleus sp. BR0-C5 | reverse complement strand
GTTTTGTACAAAAGTATTAATGTAGTTTACTACAAAACGATCGATCTAGTTTTGTACAAAAGTATTAATGTAGTTTACTACAAAACGATCGATCTAGTTTTGTACAAAAGTATTAATGTAGTTTAGTACAAAACGATCGATCTAGTTTTGTACAAAAGTATCCTATGCTGCTTGCAATAACAGGATACGATACCGCGATAACACTCAGTTTCAATCCCTGATTTTTCCTGAGTAAATATCCAAAAAATACTTGACAATTCGCCGGAAACCCGTTACTTTAAAAGTAAATAACGCCCCCCAAAAACCTGGCAGTAATAGGGGGACGCTCTGTTCTAATTCAGAATCTAGAAGCGGCTGCACTGACGTGTATCAAGCCGTTCTATAGATTCTTGTAATTTATTGAATTGAACACCATGTTAACACAGAAAGATCCGCTAGGGCTACTAGCAGAACTATTGAAGCATCCTCATGGTTTGCAGCTAGCCCATATAGTTTATCAGCTTCGCCAAGATAGTCAAGGGCAGACACCGCCAGAGCCTCGGCTTGTTGCGATCGCCTTGACCCTAGCCAAACGTCAAGGTATAAAAGACAGACCATACTTCAAAGGTATGGCTAATGACGAGATTCGCGGGTGGATTGCTCAGCACTCTCCCAAGCAGGAAATTAACTGGTAACAAAATAGCCTAGACAGCAGCCAGTCAGCTTACTGGCTGGCTTAGCTGTATCTAATCTACTTGTTGTAATTGCGAGTATCAATCCACCCAACACTTAGTCAAAGAAGCTAATGGCTAACATCCAAATTTCTGAAAACAGACAACTCAGTGAGCAGGAAAAATTTGAACTGCAACAGAGAATAGATGACTTGAGGCAGGAAAAATTTGAACTGCAACAGAGAATAGATGACTTGAGGCGCGAACTTGATTGGCAGTCAAATTACTGCGATAACGATGGTTCACCAAACTGCAAACTGTCACGATCGCGAATATGCCACGGATAGACTAGGGCGTCGGTTCAGTAAAAAGAATTGACAAAAAAGCAGAGTGTATGTAGTTAGCTTGTCAATAAGTTCTACTCTGCACTCCCGTTCAGGAGAGCAGAACCTGATCCATTCGAGCAATGACATGAAGGTTATGGACAACAGCCACTCGGCGCAGATCGAAGAGATTTTTACGCAGTCCAATATAACGGGCACGATTCCCCTGCCAATGACCAATATGAGCCAGAGCGTGTTCAACTGTAGTGCGTTGTCTGAGTTGAGCGCGACCAATAGCAGTGGATTGACGTGCACGTAGCTCTTGCATTAACAATTCATCAGGATGAATCGATACACTCCGTCCTTTTTGACTGTTCGTGCAGCTTTCTCTATGAGGACAAATGGCACATTCATGCTGAGGAAAGTGAACAACTTTTCCCGGTTCAAAGGGGATACTTACTTGATTGGGGCAGCTAATTAAATTATGTTCCCAATCAAAAACAAAAGCATTTTTATCAAAACGGCCAAAATTTCTGACCGGCCACGCCTTACAAAATATCTTTAAGTTTTCCGAGCGCTCGGTGACCCAGTGACTAGATAAGTAAGCGCGGTCAATATGTAATTCAGATAGCTGAGTATGTGAGAATTTTAAGTCTCTGGAAATGTCAACGCTTTGCAGCAGATTCGGGAGTATTCGCTTTCGTCAAAGCCACAGCCCGAATTACGCCTATATCTAAATCTTTGAGAACGTGGCGTTTATATCCATTTATTTTCTGAGAGCTGCTTTTCCTTCCATGTCGCATATCGGGGTCTTCAATAGAAATGCGCCGGTCTTTGGCCACCCCTTTACTGAGAATAGGAACTCCTTGAGAGTCTAAGGTTACATTTTGAGATTCAATAACTCGGGCAACAACTAGAGTCGATTGTGCCACTTCAAATTCATCCGGCTCAGACTGGGATTGCATCCATTCCTCTACGGAATTTAAGCTGTTTAGGATAATTGAAAGCGCGTTTTGGCGCTCTCTTGGGTCGTCCCAGTTTAAGTCTAATGCAGTTTTTAAGCTGGAACTACTAACAATTGAAGTACCTAATTCATGGGCAATTTCTGCCAGCCCCCTCCCCTGCTGGACAGCTATCACACTCACGGCCTTACGAAGAGCATGACCCAATAGGTTATAGGTATCTTCTACTTTAGCTGTTCCCCATAACGGAGAGGAATCTAATGCCACTCTTAGTTGAGATGAGCCAAATCCACCTTTTTCTTTAGCGATTTCTACAGTCCGGTCAATTAAACGCTGGTCAAGTTCCTTTTTAATTAAAGCCTTTCTGAATCTCACCAAGGTGGCTTTACAGAATGGAGTTTTTTCGCACTCCAAACAATCCAAAACTAACTGCCAGCGTTTATCCATCAGCATTTCTTCAATCACTTCATCATCAGAAATTCCTAGGTACGCTTGAAGAATAGTCGCCAAAGCAAGTTGTGCTGGGGGTACTGGACTATACCCAACTGTACTGTCTTTGAAAATTGTAGCGAGTTCTTCTTGGAACTCATCATTAAATATATCGAGACGATTGAGCCTGAGAAATGTAAATAGTTTGGCTATGAATGATACGCTTGATAATCACCTCTTCTGAGGCTGATAGTTCCACAGGAGGAGTCCATAGAGGAGGACGCATAAGGTTTCTTCTCAAAACTTGTTAGAGTTTAACCGGGTTCTTACTTCACTTATCATAGTTGTCTGGTTCTGTCAAGTCTGGGTACTGAACCGACGCCCTAGGAATCTAACAAAAAGTACGATCGCCCTTTTCATCCCTAAAGATAGGAAAATGGAAAAAGGCGATCGCACTTCACCTAAATGCTTAATACGATCGCACTTTTTGCTGTTTTTCCTGCAAAAACTCCGCAAAATCGCAGACTTCAGCCACTAACTCGTCAGGTAAATTATTTAAAACCGATAGTAAATGCTCTCGAATCCCCATCATTTCGTCTGCAGATTTTACTAATTGCAACTGATGCGGATAAACTGTTTCAACACCAATCGTTTCCATAAATGCGCCCGGTTCATCCTGAGTTGTCGGCACAAAATCCCCGCCAACTTCTGCTTTCACCCATCCCCCAAATAATTCTACTAAATAAGCTTCACCATTCTTGAAAACCTCAACAATTGCTCCGGCTGTTTCTGGCGGTGCAATCTCGCCATCAGCGAGGGCGACTCCTTCTGTTAAATTAACTGGGTCGAATAATTGAAACTTGCTCATTGCTGTCTCCCAACCGTTTATTGCACAAATGCTGAATACGATCGCACTTTCCTAGCCTAAATAGGAAGTCGCCGTACTCGATAACGATTATCTTCCACTGTCACAATCGCACCTGTTTCCAAATCTTCACCGCACTCTGACAAAACAGCCAGCAATCTAGCACTAACAAACACTGGAATAGTGGTTTGCAGTCTAAAAATAATCACACTTGGAAGAGATTGAGAACTGATAGCCAAAAGCTCGCCAAAATCCAGGTCAAAAGTTAAAACAATTCGTTGTTCTTGGCGTGCTTTTTCCAGGATCTCAGAATCTGGCAAACGCTCCAATCCTTGCTCATTTAAGTGTACAGCATTATATCCCTGCTGGCGCAGTGCAAGCACCGTTACAGGAGACACACCCATGTCTGCCAAAAATTTCATGCTGGACTCCCAGTAAAGGGACGAATTTGCTCGTTCGTCAAAAATGCCGCATACTGGAGACTAGCTTTAATATCCTCAGCTTCCAAATAAGGATAAGCTGCCAAAATTTCCTCTACACTCATCCCATTTGCTACTAAACTCACTACCAAAGAAACAGTAATTCGCATTCCTCGAATGCAAGCTCTTCCTCCCATAATTTTTGGATCGAAGGTAATGCGATCGAACATCATATCCTCCCACTCTTCCTTAATGTCCCAATAGCTTATCCCGCAAATGCTTAATCCGATCGCGCAATTTACCCGCCTCCTCAAACTCCAACTTCTTAGCCGCCGCCTTCATCTGCGCTTCCAACCGCCCGATTAACTGAGGAATCTCATCCAAAGATAACTCATTTACCTGTTCGTAAACCTCCTCCAACTGCTGAGAATTCAGCTTGCGCGACACATCCAAAAATGCCAAAATCGCATTACTCGATCGCTTTTTCGCGATCGGCTGCGGCGTAATCCCGTGCATCTTATTGTAGGCTAGCTGAATCCCCCGGCGTCGATCGGTTTCGTCGATCGCCTTAACCATACTATCCGTCATATTATCCGCGTACAAAATAGCCTGTCCCTGAACGTGCCGCGCCGCCCTTCCAATGGTTTGAATCAACGAACGTCCCGATCGCAAAAACCCCTCTTTATCCGCATCCAAAATTACCACCAGCGAAACTTCCGGCAAATCCAAACCTTCCCGCAGCAAGTTAACACCAATCAATACATCAAACTTACCATCCTGCAAATCTTGGATAATTTCGATGCGTTGAATCGACTGAATTTCCGAGTGCAAATACCGCACTCTAATTCCCCTTTCCTGCAAATATTCGGTTAAATCTTCCGCCATCCGCTTCGTTAAAGTCGTCACCAAAACTCGCTCATCGCGACTTACTCTCTCCTTAATTTCCCCCAACAAATCATCAATTTGTCCTTCCGTCGGGCGAACGAAAATAGTCGGATCTATTACTCCGGTAGGGCGAATTACTTGCTCTGCAACTCTGCCTGCCGATATTTCCATTTCCCAATCTCCAGGCGTAGCAGAAACAAAGATGCACTGATTCTCTTTTGCCCAGAATTCCTCGGCTTTCAAAGGGCGGTTATCTGCCGCGCTGGGCAAGCGAAAACCGTGTTCAATTAATACTTTTTTCCGCGCTTGGTCGCCGTTGTACATCCCCCGAATTTGCGGCACTGTGACGTGAGATTCATCTATCACCAACATCCAATCTTTCGGGAAATAATCAATCAAACATTCTGGCGGTTCCCCGGCATTTCTTCCTGCTAAATGCCGCGAATAATTCTCGACTCCGTTGCAGTAACCAACCTCGCGCAGCATTTCCAAATCGTAGCGCGTGCGCTGTTCTATTCGCTGAGCTTCTAATAGTTTCCCCTGTTTTTCAAATTCTGCCAGTCTGTCTTCTAATTCGAGTTCTATTCCTTGGCAAGCAGCCTCTAATTTATCTTCAGCCGTGACGAAGTGGCGCGCTGGATAAATATTTAAAGCGGTTGTGCTTTGCAGAATTTTACCTGTTACGGGGTCAACGTAGCGTATGGCATCAATTTCGTCCCCGAAGAATTCAACGCGAATAATTCTATCTTCGTAAGCGGGGCCAATTTCTAAAACATCGCCTTTGACGCGAAATTTGCCTCTGCCTAAATCTATGTCGTTGCGGCTGTATTGAACGTTGACTAAATCGCGCAAAACTTGCCGCTGGTTGACTTCCATTCCTACTTGCAAAGGAATAGCCGCTTTCAGGTATTCTGCGGGCATTCCCAAACCGTAGATGCAGCTAATTGAAGCAACTACAATTACGTCGCGGCGTTCAAAGAGCGATCGCGTGGCGGAGTGCCGCAGCATATCTATCTCGTCGTTAATTGCTGCCGTTTTCTCTATGAAAGTATCGGTGACGGCGATGTATGCTTCAGGTTGGTAGTAGTCGTAATAACTGACAAAGTATTCGACTGCATTGTTCGGGAAAAAATTTCGCAGTTCGTTGCACAGTTGAGCTGCTAGGGTTTTGTTGTGTGCTAGGACTAAGGTGGGTCTGCCGACTTTTTCAATCACCGAGGCAATTGAGAAGGTTTTGCCCGTACCGGTGGCACCGAGTAAGGTTTGAAATCGATCCCCAGCTTCGATGCCTTTGACAAGTTGCTCGATCGCTAGCGGTTGGTCGCCTGTGGGCTGGAAGGGCGCTTGCAATTGAAAAGATGCTGCCGCAGTTACCATAGGAAAATGTAGCTATTACCCATAAATCTTAACAAAAATGCAGAGATTCTGCAATTTCGTTAAAAAAATAGTTAGACTTTGTAATATTATTTTAATCATCGGCCCAAATAGAAAGCAGAAAGCCCACAAAAGCAGTTGTCCGAACCCAGCAATCAACAGCAGTAAGCGAGGAAAATAATTATGAGTCTCACCCCCAAAAATAAAGGCAATGCGATCGCCCGCCGCGGCAAAGGCAGTTCCAAAAGCCAAGCGACAGCACCCACGGATGCCAAAGCAACAGGAATTCAACTTTATCAGCCACCACACCTGCATGACAACCGCCCCGTCGGCCCAGACGATTTTACCATTAGCGAAACCGTCTCGATGTCGGGGAACCGCCCGATCGGCATTAGCACCCTGCACCTCAGCGAAACCTACGGCATTGTAGGCAATCGCCCCGTCGAAGCCAGCGACTTTGAAGTGGTGGCTACACTCGGCAGACGCCCGATCGGCTCCAGCGCCATGCAAGTCAGCGAAATGTTCAGTATGTCCGGTGCCCGCCCTATTGCCATCAGCACTCTGCACATTGATGAAGTTTACTCCACAATGGGAGGAAACCGCCCCATTGCCTCAAACGAAATTGACGATAGCTCAACATTAATGGGCTTCTTAGATTAATTAGTCATTGGTCATTAGTTATTAGTTTTTCGCTGTTAACTAATGACTAATTAAACTTTTTTAGACAAGTTATTGACGAAGGCGATCGAGCAATTGAATCGTCTCAATTGATTTATTTAACTCTGCTAATTTTAAGAATCGGCGTTGCTGATTTATGGTATGAACCACTCAATCTGCCAAAAATGAAACAAGCGCGTCAGAACATCTTCGGAATTTCCCACTTATCTATTTGGCTCCCGTGAGTCAGCAACACCCTAGAAGTGATTTTTACCCTAAATGAGAGGGAATATCAAACCGTGTCTATTTGGATTATTCGTCATGGTCAAAGTCAATCCAATGCAGGGTTGGCAACTATTGGGCCCCATGAAAATGCCTTAAGTGAATTGGGCGATCGACAATCAAGATGTATTCCAACCGCCGTTAAACAAACTCCAGACTTGATTGTAACTTCACCTTATCTGAGAACACAACTCACTGCTCAACCATTGATTGAACAATTTCCACATACACCCGTTGAGGTTTGGCAAGTTCAGGAGTTTACCTATTTGGGCCTACAGTTCGATCGACCAACCACAACCCTGGATCGCAAACCTCTGAGCAAAGCTTACTGGGACCGCTGTAACCCTGAATACGTCGATGGAGCCAACGCCGAATCGTTGGTTCAACTGATGGAACGAGTCCGAACTTTCCTAAACCAGTTGCAACAACAATCCGGTTTTGTAGTTGTCTTTTCACATGGATTTTTTATTAAAGCAATGCTGTGGCAGATTTTGGCTAACCCAACGGTAATTGATGCCGTTGCCATGACTCGGCTTTTGGGATTTTCGCGAGGATTTCCAGTACCGAATGCGTCAATTTTGCAGATGGAATTTGATTCAGGTGGGATAGCTCATTGGAGTTCCTTCATTACCAATCATCTGCCACCGGAGCTAGAATCGGCAGCACCCGATGCAACTGTGGCCAGCGATGCAGCCGATCAACCCTCGTAACCTACCTAACCTACCTTTACTGGAACAATGCCCCAACCAACACCAGAGTGGCGTTGCTGATTTATGGTATGATATCAACTCCGGTAGCATCGGAATAGTAAAATCCAGTCAACAGTCAACAATCACGGATAGTTCAACCGGAATTGATCTAATTGATCTGTGTTTATCTGCCCTCATCTGCGGTGAAAAAAAGAGAATGTATTAACCGCCCCGGACAAGGCAGTGACGCTGATTCACGCAGAGGTCGAGAATAGAGATAGGAATAATTCCGATGCTAACAGATTTGAGAGGACTAATACAGCGTATTCCAGGTTTATGAAGTACACGGCGCAAAACCTGGTTTCTTTACAGTTCTCGCATCATTACTGATTCTGTTGCTCGAAACCCGGCTTCTCCCGATCTACATCTACATGGAATATGCTGTAACTACTTCCCCAGACCCTGATATTTACTCAATAAAGCAGCAAAGCGCTTGTAATCCACAGGCTTCCTCACATACTCCGCGGCTCCCAATTCCCAACCCTGATTTTTGTCGTCCAAAAAAGTTATCATAATCACTGGAATATCAACCAAATCTCGATCGGCTTTCAATGCCGACAGCACCGCCCAGCCGTCCATACTCGGCATCATCACGTCCAGAATAATCGCGTCGGGCAGCAACTCCTTAGCCAACAGAAGCCCCCCTTGACCGCTAGCCGACGATCTCACCTGAAATCCCTGTTTCGACAAGCAGCGAGTCATCAAATCCCGCGCATCTGGATCGTCGTCAATCACCAGCACAGTAGCAGCATCCGGCAGATCCAGCGGTTGCGATCGCAGTTCTTTTTGCTTCGCTTCTGTCGCCGCTACACTCGTTTCTAAATCGTCGGAAGACTTCGGCTGCATTTCTGCGATTTCTAGATCGGGCGACACTTCTTTCTGGCTTTTTACCACAACCGGCAACCGGATCGTAAAAGTAGAACCGCAATCAAACTCAGTCTCAAGGGTAATGTCCCCGCCCATCATCTGGCAAAACTTCCGGCTAATTGTCAGCCCCAAACCGGTGCCGCCGTATCTGCGGGTAGTAGAATCGTCCGCTTGGGTGAAAGCTCCGAACAGCCTCGACACCTGATCCTCAGTCATGCCAATGCCGGTATCGCTGACTTGAAACACGATCGAAGGCTGTTGACACCGAGAAGGATCTGCCGAGAGATCTTCGGAATTGTCGATCGGCAAAACCTTCCCTTCTTCTTTCCAAACATTAATCCTAATTTTGCCTTGATCCGTAAACTTAGCAGCATTGCTCACCAAATTCAACAGCGCTTGCCGCAGCTTCGACGAATCGGAGTAGATCGTGCCAATATTGCGATCGCAATTGACGATCAAAGTATTGCCATTTTTCCCTAGCGTCGGTTGAACAGTAGTGACAACCTGCTCGATCAAATCCCACACCTCAAAAGTCTCCAAGAAAAGAGTCATCTTTCCTGCTTCAATTTTAGAAATATCCAGGATGTCACTAATAATGTTGAGCAACTGCTTGCCTGCCATATTAATGCTTGCCAAATCCATCACAAACTCTTCTTCGCCGAGTTCCAGAGCCTCTTCTTGTAGCAGCTCGCTGTAGCCGATAATCGCATTCAAAGGCGTCCGCAACTCGTGAGTCATATTTGCCAAAAAAGTGCTTTTCGCCCGGTTGGCAGCTTCGGCAGCATTCTTAGCGACTTCCAATTCCCCCGATCGTTCCTCTAGCTGCCGCTGCCGCACTTCCAAACCGTTGAGCAAACTGCTAATTTGCTGAGCCATTGTATTGAGAGTCGAAGATAGCACCCCGATCGCGTCATTAGAAACAACAGGCGATCGAGCCGTCAAATCACCGCTGGCCATCTGTTCGGCAGTTTCCCGCAGCAAGCCCAGATTCCGAATAATTGCCGACACCGACACAAAAGCCACTATCCCCGCGATCAAACTCAAAACCAAAGCCCCCATCAGCCAGTGCTGAGTGCGGCTCGCCACCAAGAGAGTTTGCTGCACCAGCACCGCCATTGCTGCCTCAGAAACCCCCGCCGCCGGATGTGAGGCAGCCTCTATTGTCAGCAAATAGTTCTTCATCTCCACAGAACCCATCCACCCGACTCCCACCGCCATCCAAGTTATCAGTACCAATATGACAAACAGCCCGCTCAAAGACACCCGAGTTCCCAGAGAAATCCCCCTCGTAGCAAGTGCCGCCGCCCAAGGATAGCCCTTGAGAAAAGGATCTGGCCGAACCGATGCGCCGGAATTCCAAATCTCCTCAATTTGACCGTCCACCCTCACCTTGCCAATCCGCACTGTTTTCCAGATATGCTGAGTTTGGGCATCTATTTTTACCTTGCCCGAAGGCGCTGCAAACTCAATATTTTTAGCAGCAGCCCTGACTTTAACCACATCTGTCGAACCAGCTTTTTCTACTGCTTGCTTCCACAGGTAAACACCCAAATAAGCCGCTTCGATCGGGTCATCCGTGACTCTATTTTCCCCGTATCGGGCTTTATAAGCCTTAACAAATTTACGATTTTCCGGTGTATCCACCGTTTGAAAATAGTTCCAAACCACCAAATGTCCAGCAATATTGGACGGCCCGATCGACCGCACTTCCTCTTCTGCTACGCTAACCGACATCACCGGCAAATCCTCGGGTTTCACGCCAGCTTCCCGCAACTTTTGGAAAAAAGCCACATTGGTGTCGCCGTTGAGAGTGTTGAGAATCGCATCTGGTTTCACTGCTAAGATATGTGCGATCGCCTCACCCACTTCCCTAGAACCCAGCGGCAGATACACTTCCCCCGCCAACTCTCCCCCCAGTGCCGCCAGTTGAGCTTTCACAATCCGATTTGCCGTGCGGGGAAAGATATAATCCGAACCCAACAGGAAAATTTTCCGCTTTCCCTGTGCCAGCAAGTAATTCACCCCAGGCACAATCTGTTGGTTGGGGGCAGCACCAGTGTAGAAAATATTCCGACACTGTTCTAGCCCTTCATACTGCACCGGATAGAACAGCAACCCTTTGCCCTGGTCGAAAGCCGGCTGTACAGCTTTGCGGCTCGCCGAAGTCCAACAGCCAAATACCACCGCCACCTGCGCTTCTAAGAGCAATTGCTTAGCTTTTTGGGCAAAAGTTTGCAAATCGCTGGCTCCATCTTCTATAAGCGCTTCCAAGGGGCGTCCGAGCACCCCTCCCGCCGCATTAATTTCCTCAACAGCCAACAGCGTCGCATCTTTAACAGAAATTTCGCTGATGGACATCGTGCCCGTCAGCGAATGCAACACGCCTATTTTGATCGGCTCACGAGTCGGGCCGGCTGCTTCGAGGGGGTGACTGCTCCTTGCTCCCATAGGGTTTTAGATAATTTTTTTTTTACTAATAACAGAAATTTTAGTTCGATCCTGCTGGAAGTTAGCCTTGAGGCTAACTCTTGTTTAGCAGATTATTTAAGCCGATCGCCACCAAACTTGGGAATTGCTGCACCCTGTTGATTTTAACGGTCAAACTCTCAGCATAGACTTAAGTCTGCAGTGACAACTCCTACACCAACACAAGCTGTCACCATTGGTGTAGGCTTCTCAGTGACTCCTGCTATTGCATAGGACATTAACTGAGCTTTAAGAACGGGTTGCCCCACCGCTCTATTTTTGATTACTATTGCGGCATTATGGTCACGGTCTAGACTGCACCCACAGTGAGGACAGTCATGCCAACGAATATGCAGCTTTTTTGGTACTTTCTCGCCGCAATTAGAACAATCTTGTGAAGTATTATGGGCACTTACTGGGACAACCAACAAACCCGCGTTTTCGGCTTTGTTTGTCAGTATCGACAGAAAACTTGACCACCCAGCGTCCAACACAGATTTAGCCAACCTTGTACGAGCTAGACCTTTGATGTTTAAATCCTCGTGTGCGATTACGTCATATTTTGACAGCAGCCAATTAGCTGTCTTGAAGTGGAAATCTTTTCTTTTATCTGCCACCTTCTTGTGTTGTCTGCCCAGTTGCTTAATAGCTTTAAGCCTGCTATTGCTCCCCTTTTTGCGACGTGACACTCGCTTTTGAATAGTTCGCAAGCATTTTTGTTCTTTACGGTAATATTGGGGCGGGGCGACTGTTTCGCCTTCAGAGGTTGTCAAAAACTCCTTCAATCCCACGTCAATACCTGTTATCGAGCGAGGATTAAAGTCTGGCTTTATCTCTGGAACTGTCTTGTCTTCTAGGGAGAGCGTAAGGTAATAACCATCAGCTTTCTTGGTGACAGATGCGGTTTTGATTTTGAACCCGTCAGGGATAGGACGGTGCAAGACAACTTTAACTTTCCCAAACATCGGCAAGTTAATCAAGTTGCCCTGTAAGCATCCCTCTTTCATTTGCGGATAAGTAAAGGTGCGATAGCGGCTGCGAGCTTTGAATCGAGGTTTTCCGCTGCGTTTTCCGCTGCTATCACCTTTTAGGAAACGGTCAAATGTTGTCTTAACTCGCTTAACTACATCCTGAAGGACTTGCGAATATATTTCGCTATACCAAGGATTTGTTTTCTTGAGTTGAGGTAACGTTTTCTTTTGCGAGCAATAATCGGGATTGTCTCGCAGTTCAGGTAGGTAACAGACGAGATTGCAGGCGTTAACAGGAGAGCGATTTTGTTCGTACCAATTAAATCTATCAGCCAACAGGTAATTGTATTGGGCAGACAGCATGGATAGCCATCTGTCTAGCTCAATGACTTGCTGTTTTGTTGGACGTAGTTTGTACTGGTAAGCCGTTCTCATTAATTGGCCAATATTGGATCGCAGTCGGTACGCATCAATTAGTGTTACTGTACCAGAATGCGTTATTTACTGTCAAGTACAAAGGAGAAAATAGACCCATTAAATAAAGAGTTTGTTTGTCTCGTCATCCACCCGCCCACCGCTCAAAACATAGTTTTGAATTGGTTGACGGTGGAATCCACAGCGAAACGCGACTTTCATCCCACACTAATCGAAGCGATATAGTGTGGGGATTCCCGTCTGGCTAGCTAAATTGCCTCCCATTTCTCTCTTCATCTTTTACCGATGTCCAAAGAGTCTCATCCAACAACATTCGGCACTTAATGCGATCGCGCGCGCCACAGAAAAAATTTCCCCCCCTCCTCCCTCTCCCCTACTCATTCACGGCCCGCGCCTTGCGAGTCACCAAGCAATCTCATGCACTCACGCACACTTCCCCTTCCCATATCTTTCTTCCGGCCGATGTAAGTCTCCCTAATTTCTATTAACTTTAAATTTAAAAACTCTTCCCCAGCCCCTATCTATCTTCAGGGAGAGGGAATGCTTCGTCATTGGCGTTATTATAAATATAAGGTTAAGTTGTAACTAGCCTGGTTAAAAATAAATTTTGCAAACAATAGGGTCAAGACAAATGAATATTGAAGAAAAGGCGACCCACACTGGCAGCGAAAATCAAGTAACGCTACCAAAATCAAAGGAAACATTGCTCGGCGAGGAAACAGAAAAAGCCCTCGGTCAGCAAAAACAAGAAGATGCTCAAACTATGCGCGCTGTGGAACAGTTGAAAGAAGAACTCCAGCAGAAAATAGATGAAGAATGTCATCACAAGGTAAATTAAAACTAATACGAAATTTGTTCGGGTGTGGGTAAGATGCGGTCTTGCCCACACCCGCCTTTTTAAGACCGAATTAAATAAAATTTTAAAAGTATAAATTCTTTTGGGTTTAAAAAAATAGTCTGGGACGCACGGGCGACCCTCCAGCAGTTTTTTACAAAAATACTTGATTGCAGCCAGCAGAAACGGTAAAAAAAACAATAATTAAGTATGAAAGCCACAGTTAGTTCAAGACAGCAAATAACTGTTCCCTATGCCATATTCCATATTCCCTATTCCATTTGTTATTTATTCTTTCTTCCTAGAGGTAGAGTGCAACGCATCTCCTAGTTACCTATGATGAGTTCATTAAGTAAAAAACGTCAAATTAGATACAGATAGGGAGAAACCCATGAGCACTAAAGATAGAGCAAAGGCAACTGGCAACAACATCGCAGGCGCAGCTCAAGAAGTCATAGGCAATGTTACTGGCGACCCGAAGGATAAAGCAGAAGGCAAAGCCAAGCAGGCAAAAGCTGAAGCTGGTCACGCCATCGAAGATGTAAAAGATGAGCTCAAAAAGAAACTAGACTAAGCCTAATACTAATTGAGAGGGTCGAGCAACCTGACCCTTTCAAGTATTCCAAGTGTTTTCTGAACGGAGGAAAAAAGGTGAGTTTATTACAGCAGAGTCGCAAAATAATTGCGGGCTTACTCTTGGTATTAATGCTGGCAGTTACTACTGCCTGCGCGCCCAGCGTTTCAGCCCAAAAACAGACTGATGTACCTGTAGCAATTGGTGGCAGTCAGGGTTATTACGCGCAGCTAGAACGTGGCAATACCGCCGCCGGTCAAGATTTTGGTCAATGGGTAACATTGACTGCCAAGGGCTTGGTTCAGGATGCTTACGTCCGCGACAATAACAAATTGGGAGTTGTAATTACCCCGCAAGTCCGCCCGACTGAAGTGAAAGATTTGGCGAAATCTTTAGCACAAGGTTTTCACCGCAATTTCCCAAATCAGGATGTAAGTGTTTTGGTTTACGCTCCTGACAAAAAACTGATTTTGACTGCTAAGTACGACCAGCAATCAAATCAGATTGAATACAAGTCTTGACCCGGTTAGCAAGCTTAAATGATAGCCGCGTGGCGGTTTAATATTCCGCAGTTTTTTGAAGGCGAAACAATCTCAATTTAAGACTGAAATGTTGTGTAGATTGGAAAAAACTTACCATGAGTAGCAGCGATAATTACAAGCGTCAAATCATGAGCGATTTGGCCCAGGGAAATCGAGAAATGATGCCGGAGACAACTGGTGAAGATTACGAAAACTTTGACGATTTTGCTCAGAGAACTTCGCCGGCTCAGCGCAAACAATTATTCGGGCGTTCCCTGAATCACGACTCTCTCCCGCCGGCTCAGTTGGAACCGGAATTGCAAAAGGCGATCGCCCAAATTAAGCCCAATGAACGCGACGATGTAGCGCGGGAATTCTTCAAGCATTTGGGCAAGAGAGGATTGGACGATCGCCAATTGGAAAAGCAGCTAGGACTTTCTACCCACCACGCCAGCCGCATGAATGCTGACGATGTTACCAAGCTGGCCTCGTTTACCTATCACAATCACCCAGATATTTTCCGAGAAGTGTTGGCAGAACAGCCGAGTTTAATGAAGTTTTTGGGGAATCCAGTTGTTGCGGGTATTTTGGGAATAGTTGCGGCTAAATGGCTCAACAACCGCAAATAATCTTGGATTCAG
Source organism: Microcoleus sp. BR0-C5 (assembly GCF_036705045.1). Lineage (NCBI taxonomy): Bacteria > Bacillati > Cyanobacteriota > Cyanophyceae > Oscillatoriales > Microcoleaceae > Microcoleus > Microcoleus sp. BR0-C5. The sequence goes on along the minus strand of NZ_JAUBTR010000018.1, from coordinate 91,330 downwards.
ACAAGCTTAAAAGCGGATAATATGTGCAGCATATAAAAGGACGATCGCCCAGGCGATCGTCCTTTTATATTTTATATCTAGTCCTGTAAAATAACCGTGAGCGCGTTTGTAGCGAGGACTTTAGTCCTGATAAGATTCGGAGGACTAAAGGCCTCACTACAAACCTTTTTTATGAGGGTAGTTCGAGGCGAAATTATATTATAATAAATTTCCCTAATTTAAATCTTAATTACTAGGTTAGTCGGTGTTCAGGTGATTAACACCCCTTGCCCATTACCGACTACGAATTACCGATTGCCACCGAATAAATATTGGTCACGGATAAAAATAACAGCACAACAGTAAACTGCCGTATACCTGACACTCCGCAAAATTAAATGTAGGATTAAGTGTTGCAGTGAATCAGAAAAAAAAGATGAACGTATCCACTATTTGGCGAAAACTCCGCAGCCAGCAAGCCTTCTGCTTGGCTGTACTCCTGGCAGGTTGCCTGGTATTTATCGGTTGTTCCCCCGCGCAGTCAGCGGCTGGCAATTCAGTCGATCCCAAGTTCAAGGAGCAAGTCTTGCAGGTGATCCGCGAAAATCCGCAAGCAATTTTAGAGTCGGTACAAGCGTACCAGCAACAGCAGCAGCAGTCTCTCAAAGCAGCGCAGCAGTCTTTTTTGCAGGAGATGAAAACTAATCCCAAATCTTCGATCGGGGATTCTCCGAGTACGGGTTCAGCTTCCCAGCAAATTGTACTTTTAGAATTCTCTGACTTTCAATGTCCGTTTTGCGCGCGCGCTCACGATACTGTCAAGCAGTTTATGGCAAAACACCAGGACAAAGTTACTTTAGCTTACAAGCATTTTCCCTTGACTTCTATTCACCCTCAAGCGCTGCCAGCAGCTAAAGCAGCTTGGGCAGCCCAACAGCAGGGCAAATTTTGGGAATACTACAGCGCTTTGTTTGAAGGGCAGAAAGAGTTAGGCGAACCATTGTACGGATCGATCGCCCAAAAGCTCAATCTAAAATTAGATAAATTCAACACCGATCGCAACAGCCCGCCTGCAGAAGCCGCCATTGCCAAAGACGTGCAACTCGCTCAAAAACTGGGCATTGAAGGCACTCCCTTCTTTATTATGAACGGCCAAACTTTCTCCGGCGCGATCGAGCTTTCTGAGATGGAAAGCATTCTCGCCTCTGTCTCGAAATAAATAATTCCTGACTCTTGGAAACCGAGTCTAAAAATTCGTTCCCAGCCCAAGCAGGCTGGGAACGAGAAAAACCAGAAAAACTCGAAAAATCTTTGATTAAACCGCAGCCAACTCAGGAGTCGGGCGCTTGCTGTGGCGGATACCCTCGATCGCCCCTGCGTAATCATTCGCCTTAAACACAGCAGAACCAGCGACGATCGCATTTGCGCCCGCTTCCAGAACCTGCCAAGTATTGTTCCCCTTCAAACCGCCATCCACCTCAATCCAAGGATCGAGGCCCTTGTCGTCGCACATTTTACGCAACTGGCGAATTTTCGGCAAAACAGCCGGGATAAAACTTTGACCACCAAAGCCCGGATTGACGCTCATAATCAGCACCAAATCGCAAAGTTCCAGCACGTACTCGATCAACTCCAAAGGCGTCGAAGGATTCAGAACCACACCAGCCATTTTGCCCAATTCCCGAATTTGGCCGAGGGTGCGGTGCAAGTGAGGCGAAGCATTGTGTTCCGCGTGAACCGAAATAATGTCAGCACCAGCCTTAGCGAAGTCCTCGACGTACTTCTCCGGCTCCACAATCATCAAGTGGACATCGATCACCTTGGTAGTAACAGGGCGAATTGCCTCAACAATCAGCGGCCCGATAGTAATATTAGGAACAAAGCGACCGTCCATCACATCTACGTGAATCCAGTCAGCCCCAGCTCGATCGACAGCCTGAATCTCTTCTCCGAGACGGCTAAAATCGGCTGATAATATGGATGGAGCAATAACGATTGGTTTTTGGGAGTGGGTCATGGCTAAGTCTGTTCTCCTGTCTGCTGTGCTGTATCCAGTTTATCAAACTACGGCTCTCCGGGCCGAAAAGTTACCATCGATCGCGATCTCCCCAGCACCGAAAAATTTGGCCTCTGACAGACAAGTTTGGCGAACTCCCCAGCCTGGATCTCCGAATTTTGGTTTAGGAGATCAATTTTCGCTCTAACAAATAACTTTTGTGCAAAATCCGACCTTCTGCAAATTTTGAGTAGCGAATTATGAAAAATACAGATCCCTTAGAAAATCCTGAACTCGATCGTGCCAGTCTGTTTGTATTAATGATCCCAGTCATCGGCTTTTTCCCCGCCCTGTGGACTCTTTACCGCCGTCAGGGTAGTCCCGAACGCAAAGCCATCAGCCGCTTGGCAATTGCCCTTGCTTTTAGTTGGCTCTTAGGACATATTCTTTTAGAAGCGGGAGCGATTTCTGCGGAATCTCCGACACTTCCCATGTTATTAATGAGTAGCCTGCTAACAACCAGCTATTTCATCGTTGCTCTGGGACTGATGGTTCGCCTCTGGAAGCGTCAACCACTATGGTTGCCCGGAATTAGTCGGGTAGCCGAGCAAGTAGTAGGCAAACATTTATCATAATTTAGGGTTCTTTTAAGCCCCTACCCTATTGATTGAGTGCGTCTTCAGCTTGATACTACATATTGCCATTATCTTTTTTATTTTTGTTGTGTGTGAGGAAGCCAGTGCCAGCTCAAAAAATTCCTAATCAAGACCCTATCCAACAATCAACTGCTCAACCTGCAACCAAAAAAGCTTCCCAGCCCCATCGAGGCCGCTGGCTGGGTTTTGGTTTTGGTTTGGCTGGAGTAGCAATGCTCTCAGCCACAGCCGGAGCATTGCTAGCCGTCTCCCTTTCTACAACGCCGCTTCAGCAACAAAAGTTGAGCCCTGAAGAAGCGGCGGTGTTTTCTCAAGGCGACATGGCAAAGCTCAGCATGAAAATGCCGGAGCTGACTCGGCCAGTTAATATTTTAGTTTTAGGACTTAAAGTTCTGACCTCTGACATCGAAGGAAGTGTCAACAAAAATGTCGGACATGAGGTTTGGGAAAACTCATTTAAGGGCTTAACCGATACCATGCTGTTGGTTAGGTTTGACCCTCAAAATAAAAAGTTAAGCGTGCTTTCCATTCCGCGAGACACCCGCACCTATGTTGAAGGCAGGGGCGAGGTGAAAATCAACGAAGCTAATTACTACGGTGGCCCGGCTTCGTCAGCGAAGTCAGTCAGCGGACTCCTGGGCGGTGTAGGAATTGACCGCTATGTCACAGTTAATATTCATGGCATAAAAAGTTTGGTCGATGCCCTGGGTGGCATTACTATTAATGTCCCTAAAGACATGAAGTATACCGATGAAAGCCAGCATTTATATATAGATTTAAAGGCTGGCAAGCAGAAACTAAACGGCGAACAAATCGTGCAATATTTGCTTTACCGACACGACGATTTGGGCGACATCGGGCGGGTGCAGCGCCAACAATTGTTGATGCGGGCTTTTGTGGAACAGGAAGTAAATGTAGGTTTGCTGTCTCGACTACCGAAGATTTTGTCGGTGATTCAGTCTCACCTTGACACCAATTTGAGTATAGAAGAATTGGTAGCTTTGGCTGGTTTTGCTACTCAAACAGATCGCGCTGGCGTGCAGATGTTGATGGTTCCCGGCAAATTTAGCGATTCTAAGGACTACAAGTCAAGTTTTTGGTTGCCCGACCAATATGCCATCGAAACTATGGTGGCGGAACATTTTGACTTCGGCCAAAATACTTGGACAATTGAGAATGCTGATTCGACTTTTCTGAATGTGGCGATTCAAGATAGTACCGGAGATCCATCGGCTGTTGAAGATTTTGTCAATACTCTGACTCAAGCAGGTTATCGGAATGTTCAGGTTTATAAAGCTTGGCCCGAACCGCTGGAGGTAACTACTCTAGTAGCTCAACAGGGCGATATTAAAGGTGCTCAAGCGATTCGCCAGTTTTTGGGTTTTGGAGATGTGTTGGTTGAGAGTACCGGTTCTTTGAATTCGGATGTGACAATCAGATTGGGTAAGGATTGGTTGGAGAAAAAGGCTCAGTCCGGCAGTGCGGCTAAGTCTTTTTAAACTGGATTTTAACTGGGGTATTTGTAGGGACACAGCAATGCTGTGTCCTCTTATTTTCTGTGGGTAGAGATGGAGGAGATCGCTTTTTTGTCGATTTACTGATACTATATTTTTTTGGTGATGTTGAATCACGATCGCCATAGCGATACTTCCCTCCGCAATCTCAACTGAAACAATAATCAACGAGGGAAAGCTTCAGATATTTTATAAAGGTAGGGTTGATGAACAAGGGTGCTAAAATAGACCGACAGCGCGAACATCAGGCCAATGAACGCACCTTTCTTGCATGGTTACGAACTTCAATCGGTTTAATTGGTTTTGGGTTGGCGATCAGTCGGTTCAGTTTATTTCTGCGTCAATTTCAAGCTACAGTGACTCAGCAAGAAGTTTCCTCTCCTCCCTTCTTCAACTCCGAAACTTTAGGGCTGAGTCTGGTCGTTTTTGGGATTGCGGTCATTCCCTTAGCAGCATGGCGTTATAATCGAGTTTTCTGGCAAATTGAGCGAGGTGATTATCGCCCAAATCGTGTGCTAGTTTGGATTATGACTGGAACTGTAATGATTTTAGGAACATTAACTATTCCGTTGTTGCTGTGGCGAGATCGCGGAAATATAGCTCCCACTTCAACTCCTAAAAATTCTCAATTCTAAGTTAACCAGATCGCTTAGCTCAAGTGAAAATAACCCCAACCATATCATTAAGATTTTGTGCATCTAGATTGTCTATGGTGTCCGAGAGATGAGGAGAGAATTTGACGATTTTCGATCGGGTCATCGAAATATACAATTTAAATGCAGTACAACTTACAAGCGGAAGCAAGTGAAATGAAGCCATCGCACCCACAACCAACCTAAAAAACTCCCCACAAAATAAGAGATAAAATCTGACTAACTAAAGTGATTTCCCAAAATCAGCCTGCCGGGTAAAGTAGCTCGCATTGCTTGAAAAAACGGAGGAGTCCACAGTTGGAGAAACTCTACTCTGCAGGTAGCTAGACACACAGCTACAGCCGCCCTAATTTGCGAAAATCGCGGCAATATCAGAACTACCAGCAAAATCCAAAATACCTCATAGGCTATGCTCCCAAAAAAGTCGTTGAACCATTCCGGTGCAGGGCCGCGAGAAAATCTCACTACGTAACCTAAAGGGATAATCACGATTATACTGATGAGCAGGGCAATTCGATATTTTAAAAAACGGCGATGGGGAGAAATTGGGGAAGTCATTGATTCCGGCTGCAATCACGCATTTGTTGTCACAGGTTGAAGAGGATAAACCTCAGCAGTAAATGTCATCTTCAATACTGCATTGGCTGGCAACGGCTCATTGAACCAATGTTCTTTGTACCACCTATCCTCTTCTATCGATCCTGAAAACATACAAAGCTCCGCAAAACAGCGATCGCCAGCGTCTAAATTGACGCTCCAGGGCTGCCGCCCCTGTCCTTCCAAAACCAAGATGCAATCTGGGTTGCTGGGTTGATCGTTCAGCGAATCATCACTAAGCTGAACCCAACTTGGGCGATGAAGGCTGAGTCTGATAGCCACCTCAAGCCGCTCCAAGTCAGGATGCTCTATGGATTTTTCTAGGAACCTTGTGACTGCTTCAATCTCGATATCTTGCGTGATGCCCTCAAGCAGTACCCCGAAATCAGTGACCAAACAAGCCAGTTCATCATCGGCTGTAAACCCCCAATAACTGGCATAGGAACCATCCCCGTATCCACTTGAAAACGCGCTCGCATTGCCCTCAGTATCAGGGTCTAGGGTGAGATTGAAAGTGTCAGTATCGGGGTCTAGGGTCAGATTGAAACCACTCGGATCGATAATTTGCTGAGATGGGTAGGTCAATTGAGTTACCAGATCCTGAGCTGCTAGCCAGGCATCCAATTGCAACTTTTGTTCAAAGGCACGATCGACTAGGCCCTGCAATTCTTCAGCAGAACGCCGCTCAATTACCTGAGCATCCACAAAACAGCCCATTCCCGCATCAACACCATAGCCAAAAAACTGATTCCCTCTTAACTCTGCCAAATCCTCACTTGGACGCAGAGCCATCTCCCAACGGACAGGGGATTCAGAGCAAAACTTAACCATCGCACAGGCAGTGCGCCCACTGTCAACCACACTTAGCAACACAGGATAGCGCCCTGGTGGAACGGTTCTGCTAAACGGGTCAACGTCTTTGCACCACAGCCAACCGGGGTCGCACGCAATAATACGCCCTGAAGGTAAAACTAAGTCACCCGCCTGAAAAACATCACTGGTTATGCGACCCTCTGTGAGCGATTCGTAGACTTGATTGGGCTCGAATGCTGCGAGGAAATTGGTATGAGCCTTTAGGGACATGAGGCGATCGCAGTTAGATAGAACATTTTTACTACTCTAATATATGATTTGTGGTTCAACATCAAAGATTGCTTGGGTAAGCCATATCTATTTAACCCGACTCGATCTGACTGGCATAAAATCTTAACCTGTATCGGATTGAGTGTCTGGTACCACTTGCAAAAAAATTACATTGCAGTGGCGATCGCCACTGAGCAAAAACTTAACTTCCCCAGTCGCACCGTTAACTTTAAAATCAGAATTAGCCAAAGTCTTAGCTAAGATAACTCGTCCTGCTTCACTGCTATAAGGTTAATCGCGATCGCCCACAGTTAAGCTGAGTGTGAATGCTGTTTGACCAAGTATTGCAGCATCTAGTTTGATATCGCCGCCGTGGGCCCGTGCGATTTCCCTTGCTAAACTTAGCCCCAATCCCGATCCTTCGATTTTTTGGATCGCAGTGGAGTCACCGCGATGGAAGCGCTCAAAAATGCGATCGCGCTCGCTCAAAGAAATATCGTGAGAACTATTGACAATTTTCACAATTACTCTTTTTCCCTGACAGTTAGCCTGTAACCTGAGCCAACCCTTCGGTAAATTATATTTAATCGCATTACCAACCAGATTTTGCAAAACCTGCAGCAGCAAATCGCGATCGCCCTTGATATATAAATTAGGAGCGATTGCCATTTGCACATCTAAATGCGGTGCTAGCAGTTCCATATCTTCGGCAATTTCCGATAGCAAAGCCGACAGATTCACTTTAACCAAATGTAAACCCATACGTCCTGCATCGGCGTGAGAGAGTAAGAGAAGTTTACGAGTTATTTCACTCAAACGGCGCACTTCATCCAATAAATTACTCAGGGTTTGCTGCACCTCTGAACCCGATTCAACTTGATGCAAAGCCCGTTCTAGTTGACCTTGCAAAATTGCCAGCGGAGTCTTTAATTCGTGGGCAGCATCTCCACTAAAACGAGAAGCTTGTTTAAAACTTCGCTCTAGGCGTTCTAACATCTGATTGAACACAAAAATTAATTCTACAAACTCTATATCCGTTGAGCCGTCAGGGACGCGTCGATCGAGCCCTTGTACGGTAACATTGCGGATTGCCATCGTGAGTCGCCCAATTGGATATAGAATACTCCGCGATATGACCCATGCTCCACTGGCCACGAGTAAAAGCACTACGGGAATAGAAATTAGAAAGATATTGCGAATCGATGCCATTTCCCGATCGATCGCTTGTAAGTTAACAGCGATGGCTATTTGAGTCTGAGGAGAATGAATCGCGCCCACACGCCAAACTGCCCTGCTAGTACGCTGGGTTGCTAGTTTAGCTTTGAAAAATCGAGGAAAATCCGGTCGATCGAATTGAGGAGGCCGATCGCGCGGAGGTCTTCTTTCTCTCCGTGAGAATGAATCGGGCCGATGGGGAGGTGGTTGATGGGGAGGTGGTTGATCGGGTGGATAGGGTGGATGTGGTGGAGGGGGAGGTTCTAATTGAAAAGGTATTCTGGCAGGATCGGGAGGCGGTTGGGGCAGCGATCGCCATAGTGAATTGGCATCAATTCCATCTTGCCACTGGCTCGATCGGTAGAGTAAATTACCATCTCTGTCAGTGACCAACAAACCCACGGTTGTTTCCCCATCATTCATGCCCAAAACTGATGGCAAAGAATCATTATAAACATCCCATTGGGCAGATTGGGGGCGGGTTGATTGGATTAACTGATTCTTGATTTCAGCATCAAGACGCTTGACCTTAGCATCGTAAATCAACCACCACGAAACAATACTAAAGCCAATCAAAGCAACACTTGCCAGAACAGCAGATAATAGAGTAATCCGAAAGCGAAAAGATTGCATTTTCACGATGGGGAATCTGGTTTGCGAAACCGATAGCCAACGCCCCGCACGCTCTCAACCCATCCTGTACCGCCGATCGGTTCAATTTTCTTGCGAATGCGTTGAATACATACATCTACCACATTCGTATTCGGATTAAAATCATAACCCCAAATATGTTCGAGGATTTGCGTGCGGGTGAGTACCCTACCTGGCGATCGCATTAGATATTCCAACAGATTAAACTCGCGGCTTGTAAGTTCTACCGCATGGCGATCGCAGGTAACTTCTCGCAAAATGCGATCGAGCTTAACTGGGCCAACGCTCAGAATATTTTGCCCACCGCCTGAAGCCCGCCGCACCACAGCATAAATCCGAGCAACTAACTCCTCAACAAAAAACGGTTTAGCTAAATAGTCATCAGCACCGAGATGCAATCCTTCAATGCGATCGTCTAGTTCATTGCGAGCAGTTAATAAAATCACGGGTACGTTGCGTCCAGCCTTTCGCAGATGTTTGAGAATAGATAATCCGTCTTTTCCCGGCAATACAATATCAAGCACGATCGCATCGTACTCATTATCCATCGCCCGCCCATAGCCATCATTGCCATTATCGCAATAATCCACCACAAAGCCTTGTTCTTTCAAGCCCATACAAACAAAATTGGCGATTTTTTCTTCATCTTCAACGTATAGAACATTCATAGATTTACCGATTCGGTTGCGATTATACGGCCATCAGGGATTTACTTAAATTACAAAACTGTAATCCATCCGCACTGGTGCAGGTAATGTTTGGGGAATTTGATGTAGTTATAAACATTTTTAGGTCGGCGATCGTAACTATCATGAAAATTACTTCACTCGTGGCATTACCTGCTACAGCCTTGCTGCTGGGATTTAGCAGCTTGACTTTCCCCGATCGAACTACAACTAATTCTAATACTGTACTAGCCCAGAGCCAGCCCGAACCTAATCAAGAGCGCAGACATCCGCCCCGTATAGATTTTGCCGCTGCTGCCAAACAATTAGGAGTCACCGAAGCCGAGTTAATCGAAGCATTGGGGCTACCCGCCAAACCGCCGGAACCACCAAGTGAAAATAATCGCCCGCCCAGCCCACCGCCCCGTCCTCGTTTAGATATTCCCGGTGCAGCGAAAAAGTTGGGAGTTACCGAAGCAGAGTTGATTAAAATTCTGGGCATTCCACCGCGTCCACCGGGCGATCGTAATTCACCTCAAAATTCGGAAAAACGCTAATTTCTCCAGATTACAAAACTGTAATCCAAGGACAGGGATAAATGTCATATTCAACCAACTTAATGATTGTAGAGACTAAATCAAAGGCCGAGCGATAATTCATTTCTTTAGCCTGACAACGGCTTCAAACTTAGAAAATTAATCCAGGTAATTACATCATGCCAGCACTATTTCCTAATTCAATCAATGCACCGGGCAACCAACCTCCCCAAAATCAAGGCGCAGCGGGCAACCAACCTCCCCAAAACCAAGGCGCAGCGGGCAACCAACCTCCCCAAAATCAAGGCGCACCGGGCAATCCTCCAGGGCAAAATCAAGGCGCACCGGGCAATCTTTCAGGGCAAAATCAAGGCGCACCGGGCAATCCTCCAGGGCAAAATCAAGGCGCACCGGGCAATCCTCCAGGGCAAAATCAGGCAGCCTTCGGCAACCAACCTCCCCAAAATCAAGGCGCACCGGGCAATCCTCCTCCCCAAAATCAAGGCGTACCGGGCAATCCTCCTCCCCAAAATCAAGGCGCACAACTTACGAATTCTGCTTTACCTCCCCAAAACCAAACTCCACCCCCTCCCCCAGCTAACAGTATTAGCACCACAGCAGGAAACGACAATATTACCGGAGATAGTTTAGATAACTTTATCCTAGGCAGTAGTGGCACGGATACCATAACTGGAGGAGCAGGCACGGATACAATTAGCTATCTTTCCCTGGGCAGCGGCATTACCATTGAGGCTAAAGGTATTGTAGATAAAGGCGCCGCCGGTACAGATACCCTGCAAAATATCGAACAAATAATTGCTCCTTTAGGACAGATTAATACCATCGATGCTTCTACAGGTAGCGGCACAGCTTCTATTAATGTGGATTTGTCGCAGAATCGCTTGGCGGTTAACAATCTACCCGGTATCGGCACTCTGAATTTTACGGTAGAGAATTTCGTTAACGTCACAGGTACTCCCAATGTAGATGTACTTACCGGAAACATCGAAAACAATTCTTTAGTAGGAGGTGAGGGTAACGATACACTTTCAGGTTTGCGCGGCAATGATACCCTGATAGGAGTAAATCCCTTGAGTGCTACACCGGGAAGCAATGAAACAGATGTGCTCATTGGCGGTCGAGGTAGAGATGTTTTTGTTCTCGGTGATGCGACAATTAGCTACTATCAGGGAACAGGAGTTGCACTGATTCAAGATTTTCAGCAGGGAATCGATCGCATTCAGTTACGTGGGACTCTCTCTGACTACAATATTGTTGGTAACTCCATCAATTTGGCTGGTACATCTGACCAAATTGCTGTAGTTCAAGGCGGGTTTACTCCTGATAGTTTCCTGTTTGTTTGAACTATCAAGTTTTAACTGGTTAACTGGTTCCCAGGCTCCAGCCTGGGAACCCATATCTAGAGGCTATGCCTCGCTTGGGAAGGAAATGGAGGCAGAGCCTCCCGCTCACCGTTACCAGGCTGGAGCCAGGTAACGAGTAAAATAAGTAAAATCGCTAATTTTCTGCAATTACCGATCGCTCTTTAATCCAATCGAGTAAAATAGGATTGACCAATTCCGGCGCTTCATCTTGCGGGCAGTGTCCCACTCCCTCCAGAGGAATAAACTTTTCAACAGCCGGAAACTTTGCCAATTCTCGTCCCAATGCGATCGGCTCCCAAGGGTCATCCGTACCCCACAAAATCAAAGCAGGACAGCTCAAACGCGGCAACAAATCCTCCGGTAGCGGCCCTTGAGAATAACTGATAAAAGCCACAAATACTTCGACTGCGCCGCTATCTTTGGCAGGTTCCAGCAGCATATTTACCAGTTCGTCGGTGACAGCTTCAGGACGGCGATAAGCTTGCAAAAGCACTTTTTTTACTGTTTTTGGCGTTGCTAATTGTTTAAAAAATAATTGACTTATCCACTTGACATTTAAAAGTTTTTGTGCGATGGGCGCTCCAAAACTGCGATACCAAGGCAATTCGGCGCGTTTGCGATCGTGCAGCAACCGCAGGGAACAATTGAGTAAAATTACGCCAGAAGCAATGTCTGGAAAATCCACAGCCGCTTGCATAATTGCCACGCAGCCGATCGAATTTCCCACCAAAAAAGCCGGCCCGCCCGCAACTTCCCGACAAAAATCAGCAATTAGCTGACCCCAAGTTTCAAAAGTATAGTCAATCTCAAGTTTGGGCGCGGGTTTAGCAGAACCGCCAAAACCGATGAGGTCGATCGCATAACAGCGACAATCAGCAGCCAGCGCCGGCAAATTCTTGCGCCAGTGGCCCCAAGACGCACCAAAACCGTGGACAAACACCACCGCAGGCCCCTGGGAACCCGCCGCCTGGTAGCAAATCGGAAAGCCTTTCCACAGCCAAGTTTGAGACGAAATAAGTGTTGACAAAGCGGGAGTAGAAGATGTCATGCGATTTGAGATTTTAGATTTGAGATTTGAGAGGAAAGCAAGACTGCAAAGGACTCAAGTCCTTACTACAAACCGTATCGCAATTCGAGGCAACCGCTAGGACATAAATCCCAAACCATCTTCCCTCCTCCCTCTGCGCCATCTTGCGATTTGAGATTTGAGATTTGAGATTTGAGATTTGAGATTTGAGATTTGAGATTTGAGAGGAAAGCAAGACTGCAAAGGACTCAAGTCATTACTACAAACCGTATCGCAATTCGAGGCAACCGCTAGGACATAAATCCCAAACCATCTTCCCTCCTCCCTCTGCGC